>WTJX01000733.1 GCA_011524675.1 Cytophagales bacterium | reverse complement strand
TAAAACTTTTTAGATTGAGTATAAATCATCTAAGCGAAGCAAACTATTCCTAGCAAATCCTTTTGAGTATATCCAATATTTGGTAATTTTCGTTTTATATAATTTTTGGCTTTGTCAAAAAGTTTATCATCGGCTTTACTAGCCTACTAAAAGGAAGGGTTAAACAAAATAGTTGGAATGGAAAAATTTGATTTGTGTGTTATAGGTGCAGGGCCATCGGGCTATGCTGCTGCCATGAGGGCAATGGATTTTAAGAAAAAGACGTGTCTCATTGAAAAAGACAAAGTAGGAGGTGCAGGCTTGTACAATGGTGCTTTTCAGTCCAAAGCTATGTGGGAACTATCAAAAGATGTAGCTTCCGTGCGTAAGAAGATGGCTCGTCTTTCAGAATATGACAATTTTCAGTATTCTTTCAAACAGATTCAAAGTGAGCTAGATGCTGCAGTAAATGATCGTAAATTTCATTTGGAAAGGCATCTTGAGATTTTGAATGAAGATGACGAGTACAAAGACTATTTTTTCATGAAGAAAGGGGCTGGTAAGTTTCTTTCTAAAAATGAAGTGGAGATCACAAAAATAGATGGTAGCAAAGAAATCATATGGGCAGAAAAAATAGTCATAGCCACAGGGAGTAAACCTCGCTACTTACCAAATATTCCTATTGACGAGAAAACAATCGTTACCAGTGATGGCATACATCAATGGCATCGTCTGCCAGAGTCTATGGTGGTATTGGGTGCTGGTGTGATAGGCTGTGAGTATGCGACTATCTTTTCAAACTTTGGCAGAACAAAAGTTTTTTTGATTGACAAAGCCCCTCGTATTCTTCCTTTTGAGGACGAAGATGTGGTAAATATAGTAGAAAGTAACCTTGAAGGTAATGGTGTTACTATTCACCGTAATGCGAGTTTGAAACGCATGGAAATAGTAGATGGTGAAGTAGAGTATGAACTAGAATACAAAGACGGAAGTACTAAAGTATATAGAGTAGAAAAGGCATTAGTATCTGTAGGGCGTGTACCTAATACCCAGCACTTAGATGTAGAGAAGGCAGGTTTGGAGCTAACCAACAGAGGACACATAGTAGATCAAAGCACACAGACTAATGTTGAAAATATACATGCCATAGGGGATGTAACGGCAGATATGTCTTTGGTAAACGTTGGTGAACTGGAAGGGAGACATTCGATCAGAAGAATGTACGGTATCACCAAAAAAAATCTTGTCTATGACAATGTATCTACCATCATGTTTTTAAAACCAGAAGTAGCAGGCGTAGGACTCAATGAAATACAGGCACAAGAAAAAGGAATTTGTTATAAGGTAGTAAGTATAGATTATGCTTCTATTCCTAGAGCTATAGCAATGCGAGTATCTCAGGGATTTTTCAAGATACTAGTTACCGACGATGAAGAAATGAAGATATTAGGTATGCGTGCCATAGGGCCTCATGCCTCTAGCGCTATACAAGCAGTGGCTATTCTTATCCAAATGGGCAAAGGGGTAGAGGCACTGTCAGATATGATATATCCGCATCCATCCATTATAGAAGGCATAAGAGAATGTGCAAGGTGTTTGCTCAACAAACCTGTATTCAAGCCAAGACTATTTAGAGAAATGATTAAATATGGTCAGTATGATGGTGATGGTTATATTGATTTGACTCATGAGGTAAGAGCTATTTGTTGATATAGCAGTACCGAAGCTATGTAGTCGTTCAAAAGCCTTTCTAAGTATTTTTGGACGACTACTCAAGCACTAAAAATTAGTATAATGTCTTCTTTTAATCCTTTTATTATCTTGGTACTTTGTACTTTATACTTTGTCTTTCGTACTCTTCAACGGTAATTTAGTTTCCCCTTCACTATTTCGTTCATGGGATATTAAGGCAATTACATCAAAAAAAAGATATTATTTAGTGGTCAAATAATGATGTAAATCGCACTTAATTTGCAGCTGTTGTATTTACTAACTAACTTTGCCCTTGCTTTAGACTATAGGTACAACCATTAAAAATCAAAATATAAAAACATTCTTGATTGAAAGCCTGTTAATCTATAGCATTAAATAAATATTTATATGACTGCTATATTAATTTTCTTTGTCGCCCATTGGTATCTATCGTTATTTTGCCAAACATTTTTTTTACATAGGTACGCCGCTCATGCTGTTTGCACCATGTCTAAAGGTTGGGAAAAGTTCTTCTTTGTATTGACTTGGTTGTTTCAAGGTTCATCCTATTTGAGTGCCTATGGTTACGGAGTGTTACACAGAATACATCACGCTTATACCGATACTGAAAAAGATCCTCATTCTCCAAGTTTTGATGATAACCTTTTCAAAATGATGTGGAGAACAAAGACTACTTACTCAAATATTTTTTATAGAAGACTAGACGTAGAAGAGAGGTTTACAAAAGGTGTTCCTCAATGGAACTGGTTTGATAGTCTCGCAGATAATTGGGTTTCTAGGGTATTTTGGATTGTCGTTTATACTGTTTTTTATATCTTCTTTGCAGATGCTTGGTGGCAATACCTTTTGTTACCTATCCATTATGCTATGGGGCCTGTACATGGTGCTATCATCAACTGGTTTGCACATAAGTATGGTTATACAAATTATGATGTGAAAGATACTTCTAAAAATATGTTACCTGTAGATTTCTTGATGTTTGGTGAGAGTTATCATAACAACCATCACAAACACGGTTCTGATCCAAACTTTGGAAAGAAATGGTTTGAGATAGATCCAGGTTATATTCTTATCAGAATAATGAATGCCTTAGGAATTATCAAACTCAATAAAGCGAATGCTTAAGCTCTTCTCAAAAGAACTGTTATAAAAGTGTGTTGAACCTTTAGTAATTGATCACTGAATAAGCTTTTTTTGCTTCAAACAGAAAAGTTTAAACCTTTTTATAGAAAGGGAAGTTTTTACTTAAAACTTCCCTTTTTTTATGTTTAAAGGTGGGCATTTCATAAAGTAGGCTTCAATTCTAATGAGCTTTTGGCTGACTTCGTAGAGTAGGATTAGTGAAAAGTCAAAAAAGCTAAAAAAAAATAAACGTGCTTAATTCTACTTTACGAAGTTAGGGCGTTTCCCTTCGGGTCGGGCTATCCGCTATATCTTTTTCGCCCTTTAAGGGTCGAAAAAGGATGCCGCTTCTATCCCTAACGCATAAAAAATGAAAATTATTTCCAACTTCGTAAAGTAGAGTTAAGCGTGTGGGTATAAAGTATTTATAGGGTAAGTTTCTATAAGGAATTATCATCTTATCATTAAATTCCTTGAATAATAGTTTATAATATTTTAGATTAGAAGGAGACTTTGTATAATTGAAATTTTGTTTAAGGCTGAATAAGTGCAAAAGAGGGTTTTGCAAAGCCTTCTAGAAATTATAACATCATAGCAGTGAAACATTTTTTATCTCTTATCATTATTACCTCGTTTACGCTTGTATTTGGTCAAGAAAAATATACGATAAGCGGTACGATCACGGATACAGAAACTGGTGAAGAAATGATTGGTGCTACGGTACAGGTCAAAGAAACGAAAGAGGTAACAGCGACTAATTTGGAGGGATATTTTTCTTTGACGGTGAGTCAAGGGAACTACACTTTGGTAATCAAATCTTTTGGATATGATGATTATGAACTTACGCTTAATGTTACCAAAGATGTTAAAATAGCTCCTAAACTTTCATCTATTACCAATATCCTCAATGAGGTGGTGATTTCTGGTGAGAAGCAAGACAAAAACGTGACTAAAAATGAAATGAGCGTATTTGAGCTTTCATCAGAAAAGATAGAAAAAGCTCCGCAGGTGTTTGGTGAGGTAGATGTGATTAGAACTATACAATTATTGCCTGGTGTATCTACAGTGGGAGAGGGGGCTTCTGGTTTTAATGTAAGAGGTGGCAATGTAGATCAAAACTTGGTGCTCTTAGACGAAGCACCTATTTATAATAGTTCGCATTTTTTTGGCTTATTTTCTACGTTTAATAATGATGTAGTAGATGATCTCAAACTCTACAAAGGTGGTATCCCTGCCACTTATGGCGGTAGGCTTTCCTCTGTATTGGATGTCAATCAAAAGGTAGGTGATTATCAAAAACATCATGGAAAAGTAGGTGTAGGAATCATTTCGGGACGTGCAAGCCTTGAAGGCCCTCTTATCAAAGATAAAGCCTCATTCATTGCATCATACAGAAGGACGTGGGCAGACATTTTTTTTCCTCTTGTAGATGACCTTAGAGATACCAAGGTTTTCTTTTATGATAGTAACATTAAGCTTAGCTTTAAGCTTAATGAAAATAATAAATTGTATTTGTCTGGCTATTATGGAAGAGACAAGTTTAGTTTTGGCGATCAGTTTGGTTTTAATTGGGGCAATGGCTTGGCGTCTGTGAAATGGATTCACCGCTTTAGTGATCGTCTATCATTAGATCAGTCTGTAGTCTATAGTAATTATAGCTATGGTTTAGGTATTCCTGTTGGATCTTTTGCTTTCGATTGGAAGGCTGGTATTACTACTTGGATCAATAAAACAGATTTCAACTGTTACTTAAATGATGAAAACACCCTTCATTTTGGACTACAAGCAAATAATTATACCTTCAATCCTGGTGAGATCAGCAAGGCTTCTCCCGAGTCGCAGGCAACAGAAAGTAAAGCAGATAAACTATTTGCTTTAGAGCCTTCTATTTATGTAAGCCATGAGTGGAAACCCAATGATAAACTAAGTATTCATTATGGGCTTCGGTATAACCAATTTTATAAATTTGGTATAGATACGGTATTCAAATACCAAGACGGCGTTCCTATGGATGCAGGAGACCCTTCTAACCCTACTGACAATGGTACTATCATAGATACTAGTTTTTATGGGAAGAGAGAAATTAGTAATCAGTATAATAGTTTGAAGTATGGTTTAGCCCCTAGACTGGGTATTACTTACCTATTAAATGACAGAAGCTCCATCAAGGCTAGTTATAACCGAATGTTCCAATACATTCACCTTATATCCAATACCACAGCCGTTACACCTGTAGATTTGTGGAGGCCAAGCGATACACATATCAAGCCTGCCATTTCGGATCAAATAGCGATTGGTTATTTTAGAAATTTCAAAGAAAATACTTTTGAGACTAGCATTGAAGCTTATTATAAGTGGAGTCAAAACATAGTAGATTATAAAGCAGGAGCAGACTTATTTATAGAGAATGGACTAGAAGCGGAGCTGCTTAGTGGCAGGGGTAGGGCTTATGGGCTTGAATTTATGGTGAGTAAGAACAAAGGTAAATTGAGTGGATGGGTTGCTTATACGTTAAGCTGGACTCAATTACAGATAAAGCAAAGCGACTTTGTAGAGGAGCAGATAAATGAAGGGAAGTGGTTTGCTGCTAACTATGACAAACGACACGACATTACCATTACTGCAAGTTATGCCTTGTCAAAACATTGGGAGCTAGGAAGTAACCTATCCATTGCCTCTGGCAGGCCTTATAACTCTCCTACGGGCGTATATGAGTTTAGAGGAAATACGGTAGGAAACTTTTCTGAAAGAAACAATGCTAGAATACCTACCTACCATCGTTTAGACTTATCTGCTACGCATGAGTTTCCAAAAAAGAAAGCTGAACGAAAACGTGAAAGTAGTTTAGTTATTAGTGTATATAACGTATATGCTAGAAAAAATATTTACTCTGTGTACTTTGTAACCGACGAAGAAAACAATAGTGAGCTTAGTGCAAACTCTTTCTCTGTTTTTGGATCTATGATTCCTTCTGTAACATACAATATGAAATTTTAAAACAAAGCAGATGAAGTACTCTCTTAAAGAAGCCTTTGTAAAACTATATATTGAGCTTATGCCATGTTATACAAAATTTTATAATCTTTATTTAGTGCAAGTAAAAGCTAGATCTAAAAGGTTGAAAGCCTTGACTAAGCACAAAACCTTAGCTATACAAAGCTTTCCTCTCCTTTTTGGTATTCTATTTTGGTCATGTACTGAGCCTTTTGATGATGTAAAAAAGGTAAGCACAGAGAGCAGAATTGTAGTGGAGTCTTTTATTTCTGACGTAGATAATTTTTCTGTACGTTTGACAGAAACAACAGACTTTCCCTCTACAGAAGACATTCCTGCTATTTCCGGGGCAGAGGTATATATTATCAATGATTTGGAAGATACAGTAAGTCTTACGGAAAATACCGATGGCAAGTATGAGTCTAGCGAAGTGGGTGTAGTAGATAGAAGTTATAAGCTAAGGCTGGTGATAGGTGCAAAAACCTATGAGTCTCCATTTGTAAAGTTGCTTGCTCCTGTAACCATAGATGATCTGTATATAAAGCAAGATCCAGATCAAGATGATGAATACTTTGCATTTGCATGTATAGAAGATGATGCTAATAGCTCCGATTTTTATGTTTGGTTTTATGATACTTACAAAAAAGATGGTACTGGACAAATAGACGAAAACAAAACAGATATCAGCTTCAATGTCTTTAACGATAGACTTTTTAATGGTTTTAGTTCTTGCTTACAGGATTCTTTAACACCACAAGTTAATAATCTTGCTTTTGAAAGTATAGATACTTTTTTAGTTTTGCAACAATATCATGTTGATAAGGATGCCAGTATATTTTGGGCTAAGATGGCATTGCAAACACAGTTTGTAGGTGGTCCGTTTGATGTACCTCCTTCTCCTATAGTAGGAAACGTCAGAAATATAGAAAATCAAAATGATTATTTGCTAGGCTATTTTATGGTAGCAGGCAAAGATGTAGATACCGTCATCGTACCTACAATAGAGTAAGAAAAACTAATCACTTTAAGTAAAAAATTATGTCAGAAGAAAATCAGATGGAAGAAATGTCTTTTTTAGATCATTTAGAAGAGTTGCGCTGGCATATCATGCGTTCTCTTATTGCTGTAGTTGCTTTGATGATCGTTGCTTTTTTATCCAAAGAGATCATCTTTGACATGATTCTGCTGGCCCCTTTGAAAGGAGATTTTTGGACGTATAGACAGATTTGTACTATCACACAGTCTTTCCTTGACGAAGGGCTGTTTTGTATGGAAGACATTCCTTTGAAAATTCAAAATATAAGCATGCTAGGGAACTTTAGTATGCACTTTTTGGCATCTTTTGTCGTAGGACTTATTATTTCTTTTCCATATGTTTTTTGGGAGGTATGGTCTTTCGTCAAGCCAGCTTTGTATGGTGATGAAAAAAAGTTTGCCCAAGGAACGGTCTTCTTTGTAAGTATTCTATTTTTTACGGGTGTATTATTTGGTTATTTTGTCCTTACCCCTTTGTCTGTAAACTTTTTTGCAAACTATACTGTCAGTGATATAGTCGAAAATAATATTCAAATAAAAAGCTATATCTCTTATGTAACTACCATTATTCTTGTTTGTGGGGTAGTGTTTCAGCTGCCAGTAGCTTCTTTTTTCTTAGCAAGAGCTGGTTTTATCTCTTCTGCTTTTCTTGTACAATATAAGAAACACGCTATTGTAGTCATCATGATATTTTCTGCCATTATTACCCCTCCAGACCCCGTTACGCAAATAGGAATAGCTATACCGATATATTTGATATACCAGCTTAGCATCATTGTTTCTAGAAAAGTAGAAAGGAAAAAAGAGAAGCTTGAACTATTAGAAACCTCAAAGACGGAAGAAAAACTACTAGATCAAATTACAGATTAAGTAGTCTTCATTTTTACCTTTCAGAGGTCTTTGCATAACTAAGGCTTTCAACATGTTAAACCCGCAGTTTACCGATTGTAAATGAGGACTTTAAAATTTTGTATAAGGCTAAAGATGTTTTTGCAAAGACTTCTTTCAATTTGTATTGTCTTATGGGGATAAGCTCAACAGTTTTTGGCTAAAACATGACACTATCAAATCTGCTTACAACAAAAGAATTTTAAAAGCAAACCTAAATTCTGATGAAAAAGAATAGATTTGTCCCATAAAAGTAATAGATTTGCTTGAAAGCTAAGGATAACAACCCCTAAATTCTTTATCAAATGAAAATTGCCATAGGATGTGATCATGCAGGTTTCTCATACAAAGAAGCCATCAAAGTATTTCTTACTAGGAAAGGAATAGAAGTACTAGACTTGGGTACAAACTCTGAAGAATCGGTAGATTACCCAGACTTTGCTCATTTAGTATCTGATGCTGTTACAAAAAAACAAGCTTCTTTTGGTATATTGATTTGTGGCACCGGTAATGGTGTATGTATTTCTGCAAATAAACATGAAGCCATAAGAGCAGGGCTTTGTTGGGATCCAGAAATAGCTAAGCTCATACGCCAACATAACGACGCTAATGTAATGTGTCTGTCTGCAAGGTTTAGCTCTGAGTTGACTTGTATTGCATGTGTAGATGCCTTCATCGCGACATCTTTTGAAGGTGGAAGACACCAAAGGAGAGTAGATAAAATAACATGTCCTGCATAATATTTAATAGTAGACATAACTCATACAGCTTGTCTGAGTTATGTCTATTTGAGCCCTACAAATAACTCATCACACTAAATCTTTTACTGCTTTTGTCAAAAAGAAATTATATCAGCAGTATCTTATTCCTTTAGAAAATACGTTTTATCCTTTTGAACGTACAGTAGTTTTAACCTTGGTATTTTTTCAAACACTAGGGGCATCTTCTCTTCCAAGTCTATAATAACCTCTGGCATATCTGATGCAAACTCATTAAATATAATAAGCTGATTTTTTAGTTTATCTATACCGTCGAAATATTTTTTACTTAGTCCCCAATTTACAAAACGAGTACTTGCAGTATTGTTTTGCCAGTATATCTTCCCATCGCCTAAGACTAAAACCTTTTTATTTGTTATAGCACCTTCTAAAGGTTTATTCACATATAGTCCAGAAAAATCAAAGTACTTTTTTTGGGTCAAATAATTACTATTGAAGAACAAACCAAAATAAATGATAAGAAAACTAAAGATAGAAAAAGTAATGTTTTTGATTAGTTGTTTTTGGGGAGATATAAAATAAAAGGTACTAAAAAATGCAAAAATAGGTACGAGCAACTGAAACTTTCCCATAGACCCAGTAGCGTCTAGACATGAGATCAAAAGTAAGAATACCCCAAATAAAAGAAATGAATAATGAATGTTTTTATCTACTTTGGTTACGAGTGGTGATTTGAAGAAACTTAAGATACCCAAACATATGAGTACTAATGGACTTACGAACAGTAGTAGATTGCGTTTTAGTGAAAAATAATACGTTACACCTGGCTGGAAACCTATGCTTGTGATAAACTGATGATAGAGTGATTTACTGGCATCTAGGTAATAGTAATAAAACAGCAGGAATAAGTATGTAACAAAGAAGCCTAATAGAAAACGGAGGGTTTTAATTCTTGTGATATTAGAAAAGCTAATAAAGCATATGAAGATCGGAATTATAAGTAACACATAGCTAAAGTAACACATGCTACTAAGCCCTAATAAAAAACCAATAGTAAAATGGTGAGTACTTTTGGTTTTTTGTTTGTATGTTTCAAATAAATAATAACACAAACAGACTATAAATGTGCTTGCAAATAGCTTCGGAGATAAGTAGAGGAACTCTTGATGAAAAGAAGAAAATAATAAGTAAAAGTAAAATGGCAAAAAGGTCTTTTTGGGAAAAAGCTTAAAGTCGGCACATATTTTTTGAAAGATAGTAGCATGAAAAAACACAAAGCATGAAGCAATGATTCTGTGCGCTAAGAAAGATTTGCCAAACAAGACATCTATAAAGTAGTATAAAAAAGCACACAGTGGAGCCAATGTACTTTCTAATTGGTGATAGATAAGTCGGTTTTCACCAATTTTTTCGCTTAGCGTTAGCCAAGTCAATTCTGGAAAGCTGACAGGGAAATTCGTAAATAGGGTGATGATTCTTATCCCTAAGAAGAGAAAGAAAAAGATAAGAAGATTTACGATGTTATTGGTAGATAGCAATCTAAGCACAACAGTGGATACTTAATGAATCAAAAAACTGATAGTCAGCTATTTCATCGAAGTTATAACCAAAGTTTAAACTATATGGTCTTGTACCCAAGTATAGATTACCAAAATAATCTTTGAGTTGCTCTACTATAGTAACGTCAGCCTCTGAGTTTAACCATATAATGGTTTCTATAGTGTCAAGATTTAATTTTAATTCTGTCGCTACATATTGTATTAGCTGTATTAGCTCTTCTGAGCTATAAAAGTCCAAAACATTACAATATGCTAAAGAAGACTTACTTGTCAATACAATAGTAAGCTTAGTTATATCTACATTGATATATAGACTTTGCTCGTCTTCTAGTGCAAACTCATGCATGATTGATTCTAAAAAAATCAATGAATGATGGGTAAGTAAAAAATTGCTATTGAGGTAAGACTTAGTAAACCAATTCGCTATTTTTTTGTCTAAGCTAAATACTGTAACAATATCACTGAATGAGCCACTGACTACGGCATCTTTATTTAAATCAATAGGGGTGTTTGGTTGAAGAAAAGATAGGGCTTCAGACTCTTTGAATAAGCTTTTTGGAACAAGCGAAAAAGCATTGTTTTTTACCGATACGATTACTTTGTTCCAGAACTGTACTTTCAAGAAATGATGATTATCATAGAAGGCATCTAGCTGTTCTATATAATCATCAATATCAACAATGTCTTCGAATAAGTATGATTCTAGACGTACACAGCGATGATCCTGTGTATCTACTACACAAAGCGTAAAAGCATAAAAATCAAATGAGATATATAAATTGTAACGTGATAATAATTCTATATCAAACTTTTGATCTTTGATGATGTGTATAGGGTTATATTTTATAAGGGCTTCTTTCAAAAAAATTATTTCTCCCAGCTACCTGCTGTAGTTACTTTAGTTAAAGAACCTATTTTCAATGCCTCTCTTTTTCCTTCTGAAAGTAAAGCGTTTTGAGGCTCTACTACTTCAAAGACAGAGATACCTTCTAAGGTATCAGTTTTCAATATAAAGGTTTCTTCCAAATTTGGTACTAAATTTAGTGAATTAATATCAAAGTTTGGATATTTATGTGAAGGAAATAACGAATCTGCTACAGAAAAAGGTCCAGAAAGGGTATCATACCAAACTTTTACGCTTTCTGAGCCATTATCCAGTAATGTTATCTCCTCTTTTCTCTCTATATTGTATAACTCACCATGCTGCACAAACTCGTTTAGTAGTTTCCAATCTGAGGCATAATAATCATTTTCTTGATAGTAAAGCTCTTGTACTTTACGAATCATTTTGAGCTTTTTCTTTATCGCACTTGATTGGTTAGCGATCTGTTGTCCTTTGTCATACTTAGTGTATATTCTGTAGCTAAGAAAAGAGGCTAAGGCAATGCAACACATCACTAGAAAGACTGTAATTATGATTACAGGAACCTTATTTATTTTTTTTGTAGTAGGCATATCTGTCTATGTTAACTAAATTGTAGCAAAATTAAAAATTAATCATTGAGAGTGAAGGGTTTAGTATATTAAATTATTGTTAGCAAAGAGCTAACTCGTGGGTAACAGATACTAAATACAAGATAAAACGCTCTACAATAGACCTAATTCCATTTGCCTGTTTAAGTTATAAACATGCTTTCATAAGTATTTTTGTCCGCCTACTTTTTTTCTTAAAAAGTATCAAAGTGTATTTCTACTTTTCTGTCCTTGGCTAATTTTTCGGCATTACAGTTTTTATTACAGTCGCAATCACCAGTAACCATTGCTTCTTTTTCTCCGAAAGCTGTAAGTTGCTTCACTCTTGCTTCGCTTATACCGTTTTCAATAAGGTAATGTTTTGTTTCTTTAGCTCTTTTGAGAGATAAGGCTTTATTGTACTCTTGCGTTCCTCTACAGTCTGCATAAGCTCGGATGTTTATATTTATATCC
>WTJX01000177.1 GCA_011524675.1 Cytophagales bacterium | reverse complement strand
TATACGAAGAATATTTAATAAAAGATCAAAACGAGTTTTCACAATTAGCACAAAAATACTTAGCAAATGACCTCAACGAATAGTACATACCACACTCCTGTCATGCTTCAAGAAAGCATTGCAGGCTTGGCATTAACGCCAAGTGGAGTAGTAGTAGATGCTACATTTGGTGGAGGAGGTCATTCTAAGGAAATACTCAAACATCTCCCCGATGGTCATCTTTACAGCTTCGATCAAGATGCAGATGCACAAGCACAGTCCAAAGCCATAGATAATCCTGCCTTTACTTTTATAAAGGCAAACTTTAGTGCCTTGGCGAAGTATATGCGTTTTTACAATGCTGCTCCTATAGACGGTATTTTGGCAGATTTAGGGATTTCCTCCCACCAAATCAATCAAGGGGAAAGAGGTTTTTCTTTTCGTTTTGAAGCGACATTAGATATGCGGATGAATAGACAAGGAGGAACTTCTGCTAGAGAACTCATCAATGAGTATGGTCTTCAAGAGCTTACCAATGTGTTCCGTGAATATGGTGAGCTTAAAAATGCTTGGCAAATAGCCAATGCGATAGAAAGAGCTAGAAACTTTGAGCCTATAGAAAGCACAAATCAGCTGAAAGAAATTTTGACTCCACTTGCTCGCAGAGGAAGAGAACATAAATTTTTTGCTCAGGTGTTTCAAGCCATACGCATAGAAGTAAATAAGGAAATGGACGTACTTAAAGAGCTGTTGTTACAGTCTGCCAAAGTACTAAAAAAAGGTGGGCGTTTGGTCGTTATCACCTATCATTCCTTAGAAGATCGTTTGGTGAAAAATTATATCAAAAACGGACTCTTTAGCGGTGAGCCAGAAAAGGATATCTATGGCAATGTAGATAAGCCTTTCAAAGCAATCACAAGGAAACCTATGGTTCCCACTGCACTAGAGATAGAAACAAACAACAGAGCAAGAAGCGCTAAACTGAGAATTGCGGAGAAAATATAAGTAGGCTTTGCAAAAGATGGTTTTGCAAAGCCTACTATAGTATAGCTAGGAGTTGGAATTACTGTTGTGAAGTCATAAGAATATAAAAAGTGGAAAACAGATTAAAAGATAGTAAACAACAGAGTCTCTTTCGTAAGATCGAAAAGGTACTCAGCAAAGGCGAAATATTCAAAGATGGAGTTCCTTCAAAATATTTTCCTCAGTTGTTTTTCTTTTTGTTTTTAGGAGTGACTTACATAGGCTATACACATTATGTCAATAAGTTGGCAAGGAAAACCGACACCCTAAAGAAGCAAGTAGAAGACCTTAGGGCAGACTATACTACCATGAAGGCAAACTATATGTATGAAAGTAAGCTTTCTGAGGTATCAAAAAAAGTAAAAGAATATGGATTGAGAGAGCCTTCTAGCTCTCCCACAAAGATCAAAGTAAAGGCAAGTGAATATAGATAGTGCCATCATATTGAGAATAAGAATAGCATTTGTGCTCATGTTGCTGATAGGTGTTTTGATAGTAATGAAATTAGTATCTATTCAGCTATTTAGTGGGGCAGAGTGGATAGCTATAGCCGAAAAGCAATACAATCGCTATTTGCCTATAAAAGCAACAAGGGGAAATATCTATTCGGATAATGAAAGCCTATTGGCTACTTCTTTGCCTTTTTATAAGGTAGCCTTTGATCCTATTATCTCTAAGTCTAATAAAGAAAGAGCTGAGATTTACGAAAAAGGAATAGATTCTTTATGCTATAAGTTATCGTCTTTCTTTAAAGATAAGTCCAAATGGCAATATAAAAACATCATAGAGCGCGCGCGTACAGAAGGAAAACAATATATCCGTCTTAATAGCAGAAAGATCAATTACCATGAAAAGAAAAGCATGGAAAAATGGCCTGTCTTCCGCGAAGGGCAGATGAATGGAGGGGTCATTTTTGAAAAAGTAGAAGAAAGATTAAAGCCTTTCAAGCAATTGGCAAAGAGAACGATAGGCAGTATAAATGAAGATAACAAAGGTGCTGGGCTAGAGTATAGCTTCAATAAACAATTGGCAGGGATCAATGGTGCGGCTGTCTTTACCAATGTAGGTGGTAATATTTGGAAACCATTAAATAATATAGTTCAAAAAAAACCAGTACAAGGGAATGATATCAGAACAACTATTGATGTCAACTTGCAAGATGTAGTGAGCTATGCTCTAGGTAAAGCGGTACAAAAGCATCAAGCCAACTATGGCTGTGCGGTATTGATGGAGGTAAAAACGGGTAAAATAAAGGCGATAGCAAACTTAGACAGACGTGATGATGGCTATGTTGAGTGCTTCAACCATGCGGTAGGTACTGGGGTAGAACCTGGCTCTACCTTTAAGCTTGCTTCTATGATGGCATTGTTAGAAGTAAAAGATTTACCCTTAGACTATAAGGTAGCTACAGGGGATGGGCAAATCAAATACTATAACTCTACCATGACCGATGCTAAAAAGGGAGGTTATGGGACGATTAATTTAAAACAAGTGTTTGAAAAGTCTTCCAATGTAGGTATGTCTATTTTGATTAATAAATACTTTGGACAAAATGTAAAAGGACATCAACGCTTCATCAGTTATATCAAAGGCTTTGGGTTGGGTGATCCTTTATATTTCCAGATCAAAGGTGAGGCAATTCCTGAGGTCAAAGATCCAAGTTCAAGTAGTTGGAGTGGGATTTCTCTTCCTTGGATTTCAATAGGCTATGAAGTGAAACTTTCACCCTTGCAGATACTTACGTTTTATAATGGTGTCGCTAATGATGGTAAGGTTATGAAACCATACATTGTTAAGAGTATTAGTAACGCTAGCAAAGTAATCAAAGCATATGAGCCCACGGTTATCAAAGAAAAGCTTTGCTCTTACAAGACATTGCTAAAACTAAAGAAAATGCTAGAGGGAGTAGTCGAAAACGGGACAGCAGATAATATAAAAACAGATCATTATAAGATAGCAGGAAAAACAGGGACAGCACAAAAAATTCAAAATAGAAGATATATCAAAAAATACTATTCTTCCTTTGCAGGTTATTTCCCAGCAGAAAAACCTAAGTACAGTTGTATTGTCGTTATTGACAATCCTAGAGGTGTAGAAAAGTATGGTGGTCAAGTTGCTGCTCCTGTTTTTAGAGAAATTGCGGATATCATTTATGCTAGAGATGTAAGCCTGCAAAATATCTATTTGGATACGCTCAATCGAAATTTGGGCGTTTTTCCTGTGGTACAATCAGGAAACTATAGAGAACTGTCGTATTTGTGCAATGAATTGAATGTGCCTAATAATTCATATGACATTCACAACGATTGGGTTAGAGCTCAAAGAGACGATGCGAAAAATACTATCAAATGGAAAAAAAATGCCATTGAAATTAAAAAAGTACCTGATGTAGTAGGAATGACGCTAAAGGATGCGCTATACATCTTAGAGAACAAAGGATTAAGGGTGAATTTTAAAGGTA
>WTJX01000028.1 GCA_011524675.1 Cytophagales bacterium | reverse complement strand
GCAATGACGCTCAATACCAAGTATCTACTAAACTTTTGATAGGTAGCAAGGTATGTCAAGTCCCGTCATTGGTAACGAAGTGAAGCAATCCAGAATAGTAAGCTACACGCTTACATCGTTAGGATAGATCATTAAAAAAAAACGACTGGATTACATTCCACGAAAGTGGTTTTAACCTAATGAATAATGAGGGACTTGGTTGTTTATGCTTTTACGTCTTTACGTCTTTACGCCCTTACGTCTGTAAGCCTTTATGTCTCTGCGTTCTAAATTCTTTTGTCTTAAAATCTTAAAATCTCAATCGTAAATTGCTATGCTATCTTGTAAGACCTGTCAGGTCTTTACTTCACCGAGAAGACGCAAAGCATTGCGTCTCTACCATTTAATCCTTATATTAATCCCCTAAATAAATCAATAGATATTCTACTATTATTTTTTTATCCTTATTGTTAATTCAATGAATTGAGCTTCTAATACAAATATTTTATATAAACATAATTTTAATTAATATATACATAAATTAAAAAATAAAAGATTAAATACATAAAATTAATAACGAATATCTAGTGTTGTTTTAAGTTTGAAGCCTCTCTTTTGTTCCTACCTTTCCCATTAAGGCATTTTTTATTTCTTTATTTTTTTAGATGAAACAAGGTAGGGGTTTTTGCTCTTCATCGGTTTTAGTACTGTAAATCAAAAAATCGAACATTTAAATTCTTAACAACATGAAGAAGTTTGCGAACCTTTCAATAAAAATAATGCTAGCTATAGCAGGTGTAGTATATAGTGATAGCGCTTTGTTTTCACAATCGTATGATATAGTATCCAATGAAATCAATGAAGATAAAGCTGCCATGGATTTGGATAATGATCAGGATTGGACTGGAGGGCCACTTAGGATAGGGTATATCCATTTGGATGCTAATAATGATGCGTGGACTGGTCTTTGGCAGATAAACCCTACTTCTTCTAATGGAGACTATGACTTTGGAGGGATTGCCATTGTACCGAGTACTTCTGCTAATAAACCTGTAGCTATGGAAGCTTCGGGGCTATATGTAGGGTCTAGTGTAACCGCTCCTTCAGAAGCACTAGAAGTGTATCCGGGAAGTAATAAAGCGGGGATCATTGGTGTGTCGCAAATAGGATATGTAGGAGGCTATAGTGGCTGGGCAGGTTTTTCACATAAGAGCAGCAATGCTTCGGGAGAATATGCGCTTTTGCAAAATAGTAGCGGTAAAACACTATTGAACGCTGCAAGTGGTGAAAGGGTGGAGTTCAGAATCAACAACAGTTCTATCGCCACTTACTCGGCAGGTGGTTTTAATAATATCCTTTTTGAAAACCATGAAGGTAGTGGCGCTGCGGGTGAAGACAATGCGGCTTTCTCGGTAGTAGAAGGAGCATTTTTTTATGACTCAAACTGGGGGAGATCGACGGACGGTAATGGAACAGACAGCTACTATGGAAGGTACTTTTCTGAAACCGATGGCGATCAGTACATGGGCGGACTTTCCATTTACACGGCTAATAAGGATAGAAGCGGAAATGCTTTTGGTTGGGAACACTTACTCACTACGGGGAATATGTATGCCTTGAATGCTCAATTTCATTCTACTACCATTTCTAACGAAAACATGAACGAAGAAGCGTTGATTGTTACAAGACATGACGATGACGCTACGTCTCTTTTCTCTGTAGGGGAGTCGGATGAGTTTTATGGGTCTGCTAATTCTTATGGCGGTGCGGTAGTACTATCAAAAAATAGGGCGATCACATTTTCTACTCAAAACAATGACTTTGCTAGTGTAGATAGAGCAGATTTTCACATTGACAATGGAGGAAACATAGGGATAGGTACTTCTGATCCTTCGTTCCAATTAGATATTTATGACGAAGGAGCGCAGATGAGATTGTATAACAGAGACAATACTGATGCAGCCAGATTGCAGGTTGGGGCAAACGGAGGTTCTCATATCGAGATCATTGCCAACTCAAAGACGACAAGCTATTACGGTATTCCGTCTGGTAATGCGGGGATCAATGGTTTAGGAGATATTTACTTTGCTACGGGCGGTGAAACAAATGGAACGACACACATGATTTTGAATACGGATGGTGAAGTGGGTTTAGGGACAAGCACGCCGGCGGCACAGTTTCATATTCAGCATACAGGAGACATCGAATTAGCTAATAGCGAGACAGGTTCTTTGATGATTGGTGATAATGCAAGCCATAATTTGGTGATGGATAAGAACGAAATCATGGCTAGAAATGGGGTTGCTGCTTCTACCTTGTATATGCAGCACGAAGGGGGAGATATAGCCATTGGTCAGAATGCTACCACCACAGGAAATACGACCAAAGTAGGTATTAATTGTGCGCCAATGGATGGTTATACGCTTGCGGTAGATGGTACTATCAGAGCCAAAAACATTGAGCTTACTTATGACAACTGGCCTGACTATGTGTTTGAGAAAGACTATAAAAAAATGACTTTGGATGAAGTAGAAAACTTTATCGCGCAACATGGGCACTTGCCTAAGGTGAAGTCTGCCAAAGAAGTTGAAAAAAATGGCTTATCTGTCGTAGAGTCTAACAAAGTGATGATGGAAAAAATTGAGGAGATGACACTCTACATGATAGAACTTCAAAATAGAATCAAACAATTAGAGGCTAGAAATTAATAGCCTTCTTTCACTTAACCAATCCAACGATATATGAAAATCAAACTATTCGATCGAATGAAATCGTTCGGCCTAGTATTGTTTTGTCTATGGGGAGTTCATGCCTATGCACAAATCAATTCGGACGATTATGGAAAGGATACCACCATTTCCAGTCAGATAGGAAGCTTAGACGATACTTTGCGCTATACCAATGTAGCGATAGAAGAAAGTATTGCTCCTGCTTCGGGTAAGAACGCTTACATCTACTCTTCGGAGAAGATCATGCTGAATGGCGCTAGTGGCAAAACGATCACGTTAGGCCCTTCGTCTTCTGGTGCCAACTTATTTTTAAACATCACAAAGCCTTATGACGAGGATTTGCAGTACTTCAATGCTACTGACAATGAAGAATTTGGTGTGATCTATGTTACATGGGCAAACCTTCTTCCTGCCGATTTGGACGAAGCGATACTGATAAGAAAAAGGTATGATGAGCAAAACAATGCCTACGAGGAAGTGATGTATCAAGGAAGTCCTGATGTGCAAAGTTTTGTAGATACTGGCTGGGCAGACATCAATGGCAATAAAGTAGAACTAGGGCTTTTGAGTGGTCAAGTGTATGAGTATTATTTACATGCTTATACGTCTAATCCTGCTACTGCTGCGGACTATGCCGAGACGAGCTTACACATGGATTCAGGGCAAACGATGAGTTTTGAATTATTGGTCAACAACGGAGGGGATGCGTTTTCCGATGCTTATTCTACGGTTTCTTGGAGTGTAGATGCCAATTGTTTGGTTTCTCCTTACGGAAATGATGTTTACTTTGTCGTGAAAGATGTTACCAAAAACGATAATATCTACGAGCAAGTGATAGCAGCCTCTGATGTGGATGCTTTTTTGGCTTCTAACAAATATGAAACGGATTATCAACTGCAAATAGCAGAAAACGGATACATTGATATTAGCCAACTGAACACGAGCTATACGTCTCCTACATGGACGAATGAGTTTTGGGCTAAAATGGAAAGTTTGCCCTACGCTACTGGGGTAGATATGTACTTATTGTCCTCTAGCGATCATAGCGATTATATTTTTATTGACAAGGCAGACAATGTATTGAAACTGCATACGGACAACCAAGACTATTCTTTTGGCTATACGTTTACTACCCTTGATGTTTGGGAGCATATCGCCCTTGTGAGTACTTCTGCGGGGACGACAAAACTTTTTGTTGACGGTGTGCAAGTAGGACAAGCAGCAGCGAGCATTTCGTGGAACTTTGATAAGGCGTTTGGTAATGGTAGTGGCAACGGTTTGGGTGCTGCCGTATCGGAATGGAGAGTATGGGATGAGCTACGTAGTGCACAGGAAATATTGTATAATTATACGTACCAAAGAACGGGGGATGAAGCCAATTTGGTGGCTTACTTCAAATTGAATGAGGAAAATGATGGAAATGAAGAATTGACTACGGCTTTAGATCCTGCGAATGAGTACTATGATGCTGAGGCGGTTAAGGTAGATGCGAGTGCTCGATCTTTTGTCAGCAATGCGATCAATAACCGAACCTTTGACTATTCAGTGTCAGAGTTTTTAGGTCCAGACGTTACCAGAGACTATAGTTTGGCGATCTACGATAAGAAATATGGGAGTCAAATTTGTGTCGTAAGAAATACTTCTGGTGGTACGAATGTGTATGAAATGGGGACAATGGATGAGATCACCAAAAGCGACCCCGCAAACATTCATATGCAGTGGTCAACAGATACGGATTTGGACAATGTATTCAAAGTGTATAGAAAGGCGATTGATGAAACGAATTTTACTTATTTAGGTGAAGTGTATGAGGATTATACCTTTGATGACCCTTATACTAGCGATTTGACATTAGGAAAGGAATACATCTATCAAATTAGTTTGTATAGCTCAGAGCTAAATGAAGATTTCGTTGTAGCGGTAGATACGGGTGTGTTTTTTAGTTATGACATTGCTGCTACGGCAGTAAACGATACGGTAGAGGTTAGCTTGCCTGACTTAACGAATTTATCTTATTTCTGCGATAGCCTAGCGGTCTATAGAGAAGGAGAATTTATTGAATATGTCTATTCGGCTACGGGCTTTGATGGTACGCAAGTGTATCACTACAATTGGCCAGAATTTGGTGCGATAGAAAGCTATGAGGTACGACTTATGAAGGAAGGGGCAGAGTATAGTAGCGTTTCTGATACTTCATATATTGCGCCTAACGGATCAATAGAAGGCTATGTGATGACACAAAGTGGCTTCTTTCGAGTGCCTGAGGTGGAAGTAAGCATTCACGTACAGTATGAGGGTGGTTCAGCGAGCTATACTGCTACTTCTGATGAAAATGGTTATTTCAAAGTGGATGAGGGGATTTACTATGGCTATGAAGGTAGTGTTACTTTTTCGGCAAGCTATGGGGATCATACGTTTGAAGCTTCTTTAGAGGAGTACATCATGACTACGGACAATAGAGTCTTGGAAGTGAGCCTCTATGATGTGTCTGGCTTCAATGAAGAGTCTGCTACTAACCTATTGGTAGATAATATCTTTACCGCAAGCAAAGATGCAGATCAGCTCAATTTATTTTGGTTATATGACCATACAGAAGAGGTGCTTTTCAATGTGTATCGCAGAAAGCAAAGCAGCGCATTTACGGCGATAGAAGACTTGACCTTTTTGGCAACAGTAGTGCCAGAGGATACGGACGTAGCGTTTGACTCGGCTGCTCACAATGCCTCGGGTATGGAAGTAGTGTATGATGCAGACTTTGACGATGTCAATTATGCGGCATTAAAAACCAACTACTTCACTGATGAAACGGCTACTTCTGGCGAAGACTATGTGTATTATGTGATAGCCTATCAGGTAGAAGATGAAGAAAAGCTTCAAGTACAAGAAATCACACGTTATGAAAACATGGCTGATATTGCAGCAGTAGAATCTGTGAATATCACATATAATGCGGATTCTTCTTTGACACTATCGGTCAATCAAAGCAATCAAGACTATGATGGTATCATTGTTTACCGCAATGGTACATTGATAGGAACTTCTTTGAAAGGGGAGTCAAACGACTTTACAGATGTATATGGAGCGTCTGGGGAGTTAACCTTATACGGTGTTCAGTTATATACTTCAAACAATGGCGTAGACACGGTGTTTTCTGCCATGGATAGTTCTGAGGTAGTATATCCAAACATCTTAGGAGTAACGAATTTGACGCTTAGTTCTTTAACTTCTACGGCTATTCAGCTAGCGTGGGATTTTAATCCTTCTGGTGTAGAAGAGAACGAGTTTAATTTTGATGGCTATCAAATAGCTAGAAAAGAGGTAAGTGATGCGTCTTTTGAGGTCATAGGAAATGTTTCTAAATACGGAAACAATACCTTCTTAGATGAGTCAGACAAGGCTTATGGCACTACCTATGAATATGCGGTTACTCCATTCCGATGGAATGCCCCTGTAGCGGAGACAGATACGGTGTTGTCATCGGACGTACAGACAGCTTCAATAACGACAGCAGATGTGCCTACTACTCTTTTTGTAAGAAACGAGGCTATCCCTACTTCTTTGAGTTTATCGTGGACGTATGATTACGCTTTCGCGGAATCTTATCGCTTGATCGTACAAGACAAAGACCAGACAACAAGCGCAGATACGATAGCCTTAGATGCTTTTGCAAGGTCGTACCACTACGCACCGGCGTATAATGAAGCGAATACTTTTGTCCTAAGCTTAGAAGCATTGGAAGGCGAGCAGTATTATACGGTCATTGAAAGTACAGAATACAGTACCACCTTTACTAATCAGAATGATTTAACTGGTCCTACACAGTTTTCTGCTACTTCTTATGATAACTATGTGAGATTGTATTGGGAATACCCAATACACATAGAAGCAGAATTTGAAGTGTATAGAGAGGATAAATTGTTGGAGGTGTTAAATCACGTCAATAGAAGTTATTACGACTATGAGGCTGCGACAGATGGCACAAGCTATTTGTATAAAATAGTAGCGAAGCAAGATAGAGAAGAGCTAGACGGTACGGTGAGTACGTTAATCAGTGATACTTTATATACTTATGGTAGTGCTACTTCGCCTTACTATGCAGAAGGTCAATTGTTAACCCATGATGGTACACAACCGATTGAAGGCGCAACAGTAAAGGCATATTTATCTACTGCTGCTACTACTACTTATTTGGTTGCTACCACAGATGATTTAGGGAAGTTTAGGTTTGATGCTATTGCGCTTGACCCTGCTTCTTTAGGAACATTGACGTTGTCGGCTACGCATCCAGATCATTATTTTGAGGAAGAAGTGTTAAGCTGGTCTGCGGGAGACTATGGCGTGGAAGCTATACTACTAGACACTATTTCTCAGTACAATTTAGCGTCAAACGAAGCGGTAGCAGAAATACTAGCGGTGTCAAACATTGCTCAAGAAGTGGCCTCTAATGTGGCGGTAAGCTGGATGGTAGATGGTGGCAACTACACTAGTTTCTTGATTTACAGAAGTGAAACTTTGATCGCGCAAATTTTTGAGGATGAAACGCGTCAATACATTGACAGTACCGCTACCCCAGGTTATTCCTATACCTATAGTGTGGCAGCCGTATATACTACGCCTTATACCTCAGATACGTCTGACGTGGTTGCAGCGTCAGATCAAGTTACTTTTCCGGGTTATGCCGAGATAGAATACATAGATTTTGTATCGCAGCAAGACAGTAACAGAGTAGAAGTATATTGGAGTTATACGGGTAACATAGATTATTTTGAAATCTACAGATCATTTGATTTTATCGGTACTGTAGAGGCAAACGAAGCCTTGTATTTCTATGATACTACAGGTGTACCAAGTAATACCTATAATTATGCTATTAGAGGATACAATGCGAGTACGGAAGAATATACGCCTTACAAGAAAGCAAGCTTAGAGTTTCCAAGTTTAGTTACTGCCGATACGATGTATGCCAACAGCATCGCTGCTGAGAACAAGGTGGCCTTATACTGGGAATATACTGCTCCTTATGTAGATGGTTTCTTGGTGATGAGAAATGACGAACTATTGGCAGATATGCCACATACTACGACTTCTTATACTATGATAGATACCAGTGGTTTACCGGGAACGATTCATACGTATGAAATCTATGCCTATCGTCAGAACGATTATGATAAGTATTATTCAGATGCTTCTTCTGATACTGCCTTTTTCCCTGCCATAGAGCAAGTGAGCAATTTGTCGGTAGCATCAAATGATGATAACTTATTAGACATTTCTTGGGAGTACCCAGACAATTATAATGTTAGTGGCTTTTACTTGTATGGAAAGCCTAATGCCAACAGCGGTTATGAGTTGTTAGCAGACTTGTCAGTTGATGAAACTTCTTTTACCTATGAGAACGGAAAGCCAGCGGATCTATATGATTTTTATGTGGTGGCTCATAGTGTAAGAGGAACAGAGGAGAAAGAGTATCTTTCTGAGCCTGTAGAGGAAAATGAATATTTCCCTCAGTTTCCAAGCATCGCAGGAGAAACAAGCCTTTGGGCTTCGCAAGAAGAGTCTGAGTCATACATTCGTTTAGCATGGGAATATACGTGGGAATACAATGATGGATTCTTACTCTATAGAGACGACTTAGGCACAACGCCTTTAGATACCTTATTATCCTCTGACGTGATGTACCTTGATGTTTTTGTGCCTGATGTAACGGATAAAGAATATACTTATACCTTAACACCGTTTAGAATGGTAGAGGGTGAGTTATATGTTGGCAATGAGTCTATCAGTGCTACAGGAGAGTTGTACAATAATGTAAACTATGATGATTTTGCGACTTCTTTTGAAGCATCAAAAGGAGCGTATGCAAATCAAATTCGTCTCAGTTGGACGTATAGCACTAGTGCAGACGCTGTAACACCAGACTTTGTTCAAATATTCAAAGCAGATGTGGACGATGTGGCTCAACATGGGGCAAACGCTACCTTTGAGAAACTAGGAGAGGTAAGCAATGCGGTCAACTTCTTTGTGGACGATCAAAACATCTATGACGGACACAAGTATTTGTACTTGATAAAAGCAACGGATGACTACAACGAAGTGCGCTCTTTGATGGACTGGGGTTATTCTAAGTCTTACGGTGCTTTGATAGGTTCGGTGAAAGATTTTGAAACACAGTCGGCGGTGTCGGGTGTCAGTATCAAAATCAAAGGAAGGCTAGATGATACACAGCCTTATACTACCTATACCACCACTACAGACGAAAATGGTTATTATACCGTCTCAGGAATTTATATCCCAGAAGAAGGAATAAACTACAATGTAGAGGCAACTTTAGGAGCGCATACATTTGCCAATAACAATCAAGAGGTCTATCTAGACCCAAGTACACAAGGAGCGTCGGCGACCACCATTTATGATTTAGATGGAAGCTACTTATCTGGAAAAGTATATAATGCTTACAATACTGTAGGTGAAGAAGGAGTAGAGGTAAGCTTGCATTATTTAGATGGATTGGGCAATACCTTGAAAACCGAAACGCAAACCACCAATGCCAATGGTAACTATCAATTTGCGTTGAGTACCATGCTCACCTTGGCAGAGTATGCCGTAGTGGTAAGCCCTTTGAAAACCTCAGAAGCGGAAGGCGCAGAAGAGGTCTATTGGAACTTCGATCAAGAAGAAGACAGTGTAGTAGTGTCATTAGAAAATGCAAGCACTACCAGTGTGGACTTTGTAGATACAACGCATATCGCGCTTTTTGCGAATATTCAAAATGCGTGTGGTTTTGGCTTGGCGAACACTTCTTTTACCTTAGCGGTAAACAATGTAGCTGGAGATTACTACGAAGAGTTTGAAACAGACGAAATAGGGAATATTGATTTAGCCTTGAGACCAGATGACTATACGGTGAAAGTAGTAGATGCTTCTCCTTTAGATTTGAGTTCAAAACTCTATGTCGATTATTTCAGAGCGAGAAGTAAGCAAAGGTTATATACCGATGCCTATGAAAGCTATGTGTTTAGTCAAGAAAATATGAATCTTGAAGATACCCTTGAATTTGTTTTCCATAAAACACCAGAGATCAAAGTACTCAGTACCCTTGGGGAAGAAGTAGCTTCTGTGTGTGCTGGAAACGATACCTTGGCGTATGCTACGTATTATTCGATAGAGGGAACAGAATACAAAGACTTGAAGATACAGGTAGTAGAAGAGCACGAAGGGCTCAGTTGTCCTGTGAATGAAGGTTTTGTTGTTATCTCCAATGACGCAGCAGCTTCGGTTTTCATGGAAGGGCAAGAGTATGCTACTTCTGTCTTCATTGATACTGTTGACTCAGATGGTATGGTGTATTATGGCTTCCAAGGAGGAGACCCATTACCTGTCTTCCCATACCTACAAGGGATCACTTTTGAATATTTTGCGAGCTTAGAACCTACAGAGTTCTTGGTAGATAAGAGTGAAACCATCATGGCTTTTGGTAGCAAAGGCTTAAGCGGTAAAGATGTACTCGTCAATCCTGACGACGACTTAGACGGACAAATAGAACTCCCAATGTTTGTATTGAGAGACCCACCTGGTGACCAAAGTTATTCTTTTGTAGAAGTAGGAACGTCCATCAAAAAGTCATTTGCTTCGAGTACTAATTCAGGGCTTCAGTTGACTGAAAATTTTGATACTAGCATTCCCGCAGGATATGCAACCATCATTTTTGGAGGTACAGCTCAACAAGCAGAGTCTCAAACAAGAAGCCATGCTATTGATGTAAGCTATGAGTTCAACGAAAGGTTGGAGACCAGTAAAACACCATTGGTTTCTACTACAACCGAAGGCTATGTAGCCAATGAATATGCCGACATCATAGGTGGGGTAGGATTAGCCTATCAAGTAGAAGTTGCCAAAGTGGTAGATTGGATCGTGGATGAAAACACCAATACGTGTTACATCACCGAGTACGAAGCGCAAGACATAGACTTCTCCAAAGGGGTTACTACGCAATGGGCTTATACCGTAGCTACGATTCATGATAAGATAGATGAACTAGAGGCGAGTATGCAAGACTTGATGAAGCAGTACCCTGACTTGGCTAGTATCGACGATGTGGATACAGAAGAGGAAGAAGATGCATATCTTGATTATAGCGAGTTAGCAGGTGTTTTAGCCAACTGGCAAGATATTCTTCATTATCATTCTACCCATACCTTACCACATTATGATGTGTGTAAATACATGGATGATAACAACTATGGAGACAATACGCATACAACAGACGAGCAAAACGCACATCGTTTGTGTGAGAAATTCTTTGACTTTGACAATGATACCGTTCAAACAGGAGAGATAGAATGGTTACCTTCTGAAATAGAATCATTTAATACCGTCATTGAAGGCTTAACCGCTCAGACGACTTGGTATAGCGACTTTGAGGAGTTTGAAGATAGTTATGATGTCTATGTAGATGATGAAGAGGATTACAACACATTTTCTCTAGAAAGTGAGGATGAATTCACAGTGAATGACATAGATGATCTTTTATCACTCTCTACGATTTCAAATGAAACATTTGCTGCGGGCTCTAATGTTGCAAAATCCGCAACCATCAACTGGGCAGGTACGAAGACCAATGGCTATACTAAATCTTGGGATGCTGGCGGTTATGCAGGTCTCTATTCTCAATATGAAATGAGAATACATAAGGTTTCTACTGATGCGAAGGCGAAGATCAATGTACCTTACCTCTCCTTTGGGGTAGATTTATCCCAAGGGGCAGAAGGCTATTTCAAGTCTTCATATATACTAAATGTCAATTCAGAAGTGTTAAGTACACTCGAATACAACTATACGGAGTCCACCCAGAATTCGAGTACCTTTAAGTATGGTTATGAGCTTGGTGATGATGACTATTTGGATGAGTTCAGTACTATGGTACTCCAACCTACCAAATCGGGCTATTCTCCTTACTTCAAACTGTTTGGAGGCTATAGTATGTGTCCGCACGAAGAAGGGACAATCAATAGATCGCTCATTGAAGTGTCAACCGTAGTGCCAGAAGAGAATGACGAAGGAGAAACAGACTATGTTTCTTACCCAACGACTCAGTACGATGTAGAGCCTACACAGGGCGCAGTATATAAATTGTCTATTGCCAATTTGGCGACGCGTGAAAATGACGGCAGATTTATTACCATCAGAATGGCGCATGGTGCAAACCAACATGGTGCTAGTGTTAAAATAGCTAATAAAAGCATTCATTCGACCAGTGGGCATGAGCTTTACATACGTGAAGGGGAAAGTGAAGT
>WTJX01000126.1 GCA_011524675.1 Cytophagales bacterium | reverse complement strand
TTCATCTAGCGTCTTATAGTCGGAGTAGTAGCCCGTATTAGGAGAAATATCTTCAGTAATTAGGCTTCTGGGTGTTGTTAAATTTTCAAAATAATTCAAAAAAGCACCGCCTTGCTCACCTACGACCAAATCTTGGTCTCCATCTTGATCTACATCATAAAAAGTAGGTGTTGCAAATGAACCGACGTCTAGAGTGGTCTTTGAGGCAGTGATAGTAAAAGGGTTTGCGAATGAGCTTCCTGCCTTTCTATAAAGGTATATTTTACCTCCTGAGTTACCAACTGCCAAATCTTGGTCTCCATCTTGATCCCAGTCCGTAAAAGTTGGACACGAATAATCTCCAACATCTACAAAGTTGAAAGGATTGTCATTTGCTGTTCTCAAAGCAAACGAGTCTATTTGAATGTTGCTTGCGTATCGTTCTGTTTTAGCACCAACATTTTCAAAATAAAGTATTTTTCCATATCGTTCTCCACAAACCAAGTCTTGATCTCCGTCTTGATCAAAATCATTAAACGCTAAGTTGAGATAGGAGCCATATACGTTTAAGTTGAAGTTTGAGGCACTTTGTCTAAAAGGGTTTCGGTTATAGTCAGAAGTATAAAGTCCACTGCTGTTTGCGCTATAAACATTAATCTCACCTGTCTGAGAGGCGATAAATAATTCGGGTGTACCATCATGGTCAACATCATAAAATGTTGGTTTTTTTATACCAGGTACCCCTAAGCTAAATGTATATTGGCTATTTTGATTTGTAAAATAACAGGTATCTGAATCACAATTGTTGATGGCGTAAAAAGGGCGACTTGTAGAGCTTGTAGTCCAAACGATGTCTTTTTTACCATCTCCAGAGAGGTCTATAAAAGTAGGACTCCCATAATATTCGAGAGAAGGGTAGCTAGAGTTTAATTCAGAAAAAGGACTGCTAGTTCCTGTTCTATTGTAAAGGCTGATGTCTTTGTTGGTTTTTAAAACGACTATCATAAACTCGGCTCTATCAAATTGTGTAGTTGAGGCGGCTTTATAAGTTCCATAGCAGGCAATTTTCATGTCGTCAAAGGTTCTTCCCAATACATCTATTGTGAGCTGTTCGTCTATGCTTTCAAAATCAAAATAACTTAAATTAACGCCTTTCAATGTACCATTGGTATCCATGCTTACGGTGTTTGATGGTGTTTGGTCAATGATCTCATAAGTCAAACCACTATTTCCAGTAGAATCTACTGAGCCAAACGATGTTCCCGCCTCACTACCAACAAAAGGCTCTTCTATGATATAAGAGGTATATACATAAGCTAGGTTTGCATTGCTTGTATTACCGGTGTCATTTGTGTTCTCGTCTTCTTTCTTGCAACTCAATTGAGTTAGTACAAGACCAATAATAAGTATAAGATACAGCTTGCTATTTTTCATAATTGTCATATTTTATTTGAAAATTTATTTCTGACAATAGTAGAGTATATGTTGTTTTTAAACCTTTCACATCTTGCAGGAATCATTCATAATGTTTAGGAATCATTCAAGTTCTGCAAGGATCATTCGTTTTGCAGATGGTTTTTATTAGATTTGGACGAATTTATTATTCTTTCTAGTTTATACCTTTGGGTTATTTTGATACACATTTGACCTATATTGAATAGTCGAAAAAAGCTAGTTTATATTAAAAGTCATATTATTCTTAGTTTATCATTTCAATTTTTAAAAACTGTAATCTAGTTTTTGTTTTAGTGCATTAAGATTTTCAAGAGTATTAACGTATAAACTTGCTAGCATTTAATAATCATAAAACTATGAAGTTTTTTTTGGGACAATTGACAAATATTGGGGTACATGCCGAGCTTACAGAGATTGAAAAGAAAAGAGTAACATTATTGAATATATTCTGTCTCTTGTGGTCGTTATTTTTGCCGCTTTGGGTTACTATGGAGGTCTTGTATAACTCCAATCGTACCTCTAATATTTATACTCATGTATTATCTTTTGGTATTATTCTTATTGTTTTAGTACTTCAAAAAATACATTGGTTCAAAATAGCTCGCATATTATTTATATTCAATCTCTTCTATGCGATCATGTCTATATCTTACCTTAATCAGGTAAATTATGGTGCCGCTTTTACATTTATTTTGATAGCTCCTATCTCTTTGATTTTCTATGATGATAAAAGGGTCAATTATTTATTTTTACTTGTTTCATTTCTTTTCTTTCATATCCCTATTAGTGTTTTTGATAACCCTAGTAATAATATTTGGAATAGTACTTTTTTAGCATCAATAGATACGAATAAGCCTGTAGTAAAGTCTGGGCTGTTGATTAAGATAGGTCTCTTTTATTTTGTTTTTGCGATCGTGTTTTATTTTAAAAAAATGAACCTGAAAGGAGAATCCCTTCTGGCAAGTAAAAATAGCTTGCTCAAAAAGAAGCAAGATGACCAATTACGGTTTTTTACTAATATCGCACATGAGTTAAGGACGCCTTTGACCATTATAAGAGGGAGTATTGCAGCACTATATAAAAAGAATCCAAATTATGAAGAGCTAAAGAGACAAGTCGGTGCGTTAGAAAATTTAGTGTCTGACATTATTGATGTTTCTAAAATTGAAAGTAATACATTTTGTTTACATAAAAAGAGACTTGAAATCAACGAATTGGTAAAGGCTTGTTTTAAGAATTTTGAGTCCAGTTTTAAACAAAAACAAATAGAATATACATTTAAAAGTAAGGTAGGAGAAAAAGTGAATGTAACGGGAGATTCTAAGTATCTAGAAAAGGTGATAAATAATGTCTTGTCCAATGCTTTGAAGTTTACACCAAGAGCTCATAAGGTGTCTTTGATTACGGAGGTGTCTAGTCATACTTTTGTGCTTAAAATATCTGATACAGGAATAGGTATTCCAGAAAAAGATCACTCTTTTATTTTTACGAGATTTTATCAAGTAAGTAATTCATATACCAAAGCGGGTGGGAGTGGGATAGGCTTGTCTTTTTGTAAAGAAATTGTTGAATTGCATGATGGGACGATCTCTTTTGAAAGTCAATCAGGTAAAGGAACAACCTTTATAGTGGAATTACCAGTAGAGAGTATAGAAGCAGATGTTTCAGAAACAGTTGGTGAGTTTTCTAATATCGTTACTAATAATATGTTTACTGTACGGGGTAGTCGAAAGTATGATATTCTTTTGGTTGAAGACAATCTGGATATGCAAACGTATTTGAAAAATTCATTGGATACGTATCACATGGTATGTGCAGACAATGGTAAAGAAGCACTCCAATTGATAGAAAAAGGAGGCGCTAACATAAAGCTTATTATTACTGATTATATGATGCCCGAAATGAATGGCTTAGAATTTATTAAACAACTCAAAAAGCAAAAAATAGAAGTACCGGTCATTGTTTTGTCTGCTCTTTCAGATTCTATTCAGATGCAAGAAATGCTAAGTTTAGGGATATATGATTATATTTTAAAACCTTTTGACCTTGATG
>WTJX01000021.1:7633-12121 GCA_011524675.1 Cytophagales bacterium | reverse complement strand
ACACATTCTTCTAATGCTTTTGCTGGCTCTAAGGTTTTAATGGCTAAAGAAGCATTTGCTAGTACTACCTCCTTATGTGCCTGAGAAGACTCATTTTTTAATACAGATAAAAATAGCTCCGCAGATTTTTCTACCGTACCACCTCCGTATAAGTCAGACTGTTGCCACAGGGACAACCCAAAAGAAGCGGGAGACAATCGCTGTGCTCTTTCTTTTTCATGAGAAAAGATAACACTGGTATCACTTGTCAAAGATACTTCGTCATAGCCATCTAAGGCATGTACTAAACAAAACGATTTATCAGTATTTTTCAGAATAATGTCATATAGTTGTAGTACCTCTTGATTGTATGTGCCAAAGAGGTTGTACTTTGGTTGTATAGGGTTGACCAGAGGACCTAGCATATTGAAGAACGTTTTCAAGGCAAGTTCTTTTCTTACAGGACCTACAAAACGCATGGCTGGATGGAAGAGAGGAGCATGAAAAAAACAAATGCCTGCTTCATCCAAAAAGGTGTTGAGCAGTGCAGCGTCATTGGTGAACTTTACTCCCAAATGTTCTAGGACAGTAGAAGACCCTACAGAAGAGGAAACACCATGGTTGCCATGTTTTGCAACTTTATAGCCAGCACCAGCAACTACAAATGAAGAAGTGGTAGATATGTTGAAAGTATCTTTGCCATCACCACCAGTTCCCACGATATCTATTACATTTTCACTCTCAATATTAGGCTTTACAGCTAAGTCCAACAACGCATCTCTAAAGCCTGCAAGCTCCAATGCATCGACACTTCTATACGCAATAATGCTCAATAGGGCTGCTATCTGTGCGTGATTGTGCTTGCCTTCACCTATTTCAATCAAAAGCTTTTTTGCTTCCTCCTGTGCAAGCCTTTTTCCTTCTAAAAGTTCCGAAAGTATTGCTTTCATAATGTAGCTATTTACAGAAGGCTTTGCAAAGCCTTCTTATACTCGGCAAATATACTATTAGTTCTTTATCATAAAAATTTAAGTAGGTATGCAAGAATAATTAAGTAGGTTAAATGATACTTTTGCACCGTTCTTTTTGTCAAAATAGTAAGAGAACACCACTGCTAAGGCGATAAAGTGAAAAAGTAACATTAATTTTAAATCAAAAATAGCGGCATTGTTCATCTTTTTTATCAAATTTGCCGTTGGAGAAAAAAAAGTCAAAATGATTAAGATCACATTGCCCGATGGCTCAGTAAGAGAGTATGCAAAAGGGACGACAAGTCATGAAATAGCACTAAGCATTAGCGAGGGTTTAGCTAGAAATGTCTTGGCTGCCAAAGTAAATGGTGAAGTATGGGATTCTTCTAGAGCAATAGAAGAAGATTCTGAAGTACAATTACTCACATGGAATGATGATGAAGGTAAATCTACGTTTTGGCATTCTTCTGCTCACCTACTCGCAGAAGCCTTAGAAGCATTATACCCAGGTATAAAATTGGGTATAGGTCCAGCCATAGAAAAAGGCTTTTATTATGATATAGATTTTGGTGACTATCAAATTTCTTCTGATGATTTTGAAAAAATCGAAAAGAAGATGTTGGAGCTTGCCAAACAAAAAAATACTTTCAATCGCTCAGAAGTAAGCAAAGCAGATGCTATTGCCTACTTCAAGGAAAAGAATGATCCTTATAAACTAGATCTCATTGATGGTTTAGAAGATGGAGAGATTACTTTTTATGAGCAAGGGGCATTTACAGACCTTTGTAGAGGCCCACACATACCACATACAGGCTATATCAAGTCTGTAAAGCTCATGAATGTAGCAGGTGCTTACTGGAGAGGGGACGAAAAAAATAAAGTGTTAACCCGTATCTATGGGATCACTTTTCAAAAGCAAAAAGAGCTCAAAGAGTATTTGACATTGCTCGAAGAAGCTAAAAAACGAGATCATCGTAAGCTAGGCAAAGAACTAGAGTTATTTGCATTCTCAGAAAAAGTAGGGCAAGGTTTACCGCTTTGGTTGCCAAAAGGAGCTAAACTAAGAGAGCGTTTAGAAGGTTTTCTCAAAAAAGCACAGCTCAAAGCAGGTTACGAACCCGTAGTTACACCGCATATTGGTAGCAAAGAACTATATGTAACCTCTGGGCATTATGAAAAATACGGTGAAGACTCCTTTCAGCCTATCAATACACCAGCAGATGGAGAAGAGTTTTTGCTCAAACCAATGAACTGCCCACATCATTGTGAGATTTTTAAGAGCAAACCAAGGTCATATAAAGAATTACCTATACGCTTTGCAGAGTTTGGTACAGTCTATCGCTATGAGCAAAGCGGTGAGCTTCATGGTTTGACAAGGGTGAGGGGCTTTACGCAAGATGATGCACACATCTTTTGTCGCAAAGATCAAGTAAAAGAAGAGTTCTTAAAAGTAATAGATTTAGTACTTTATGTCTTCAATTCGTTGGGCTTTGAAAACTTCACGGCACAAATATCTCTGCGAGACAAAGAAAACAAAGCCAAATACATAGGAGAGGATGCTGACTGGGACAAAGCAGAGGCCGCCATACAAGAAGCAGCCAAAGAAAAAGGCTTGACTACCGTTACAGAATACGGAGAAGCAGCTTTCTATGGCCCTAAGTTAGACTTTATGGTCAAAGATGCACTAGGCAGAAGCTGGCAGTTAGGTACTATACAAGTGGATTACCAATTACCACAGCGTTTTAAGCTAGAATATACAGGCTCAGACAATCAAAAGCACCGCCCTGTCATGATACATAGAGCGCCTTTTGGTTCGCTAGAACGCTTTATAGCCATTTTGATAGAGCATTGTGCAGGTAATTTCCCTCTTTGGTTATCTCCAGAGCAAGTGATTATACTACCTATTTCTGAGAAGTACCACGACTATGCGTTTAAGTTAAAACAAGACTTGGAGGAAAAAGACATTACAGCAAGCATAGACGAACGAGACGAAAAAATAGGACGTAAAATTCGTGATGCAGAAGTAAAGAAGATTCCTTTTATGCTGATAGTAGGAGAAAAAGAAACCGAAAATAAGCAAGTATCTGTAAGAAGACACGGAGAAGGAGATGTTGGTACATTAGTTGTGGAAGAATTTTTGAAATTATTTCACGATGAAATACAAAAAGATTTAGCATAAGGAAAACCTTATGCTATTTGCAGACTGACTTATTTTTTATGATATTTGCAGTCTGTTTTTATTTAGTTGTTCAATTTAAATTTTAGATCATTAGAAGACCACAAAAAAGAAGAGGCTACACTAAACCCGAGGAGCCGTATCGTATCAATGAAAAGATTAGAGCTAGGGAGGTGAGACTTGTAGGGGAGAATGTAGAAGTAGCAGTATATGCTACTGACAAAGCACTTCAAATTGCAAAATCGCAAAGTCTTGACTTAGTTGAGATAAGCCCTAAAGCAGACCCTCCAGTTTGTAAGGTAATAGACTACTCTAAGTTTAAGTACGAGCAAAAGAAAAAACAGAAAGAACTGAAAGCCAAAGCTGCCAAGGTTGTGTTGAAGGAAATTAGGTTTGGTCCTAATACCGACGATCATGACTTTGAGTTTAAGAAAAAGCATGCGATCAATTTCTTGAAAGAAGGAGCAAAAGTAAAAGCCTATGTACACTTCGTAGGTAGAACCATTGTCTATAAAGAACGTGGGGAGTTATTATTACTTCGCTTTGCTGCTGATCTAGAAGAGTTTGCTAAGATTGAACAAATGCCTAAGCTAGAAGGGAAACGAATGATTCTTTTTTTGACACCGAAAAAAGAAGTAATCAAGAAAAAGTAAATTGCATTAGATATGCCTAAAGTAAAAACAAAATCAGGAGCTAAGAAAAGATTTAAGCTTACTGGAACAGGAAAAGTGAAAAGAAAGCATGCTTTCAAAAGTCACATCCTTACAAAAAAGACAACTAAGCAAAAGAGAAACTTAACAAACTCTGGCTTGGTGCACAAAACTGATATGAACAATGTCAGAGAAATGTTATGGTTTTAGTATAAGCCATTAACATCAAGTTTTTTTATTTCACCAGAAATCAAGGTTTACAAGAAAGCATCGTCTTCACCTTATTTCAAAAAATAATTAGAAATGCCTAGATCGGTCAATCACGTCGCGTCTAAAGCGAGACGAAAAAAAATAATGAAGTATGCCAAAGGATATTTTGGCAGAAGAAAAAATGTTTGGACAGTATCTAAGAATGCTGTTGAAAAAGGGTGGTTATACGCCTACAGAGATAGAAAAGTAAAGAAAAGAGAATTCAGAAAACTTTGGATTCAAAGAATTAACGCTGCGGCTAGAGAAAACGGTATTTCGTATTCTCAGTTGATGGGCAAAATAGGGAAGTCAGAAATCGAAATCAACAGAAAAGTGTTGGCTGACTTAGCAATGAATCATCCTGCTGCCTTCAAAGCAATTGTAGATCAAGTAAAATAACGAAAACCTTGTGCTGCGCAAGCACAAAAGTCAGTTTTACAAAGTCTTTTAGAAACCTACTTCA
>WTJX01000021.1:3934-7623 GCA_011524675.1 Cytophagales bacterium | reverse complement strand
CCTACTTCATTCGTGGAGTAGGTTTTTTTTGTGTTTTTCAAACAATAATTATTTTTGAACGACTACTGAAGTGTTAAAAACCTATATTTACTTCAAGTAAAAAATGTCATTTTACGAAGTTTTATTTTCATTATATTGGGTTAAGTGCTAAATTGTATCTTGCAAAGCTTTTTGATAGAAGGCTTTGCAACGCAAACATCTTGATTTCGCTCTTTATAATGAAGCCGAAACAAAATCACATTTTTTATTATAAAGTTTTTTGTTCACCAACTCAATAAGTACTCTTTGTATTCAATAGAGAGGCTTTAATAAAAAACGCATAGTCTGTTTTTTTTATGTAAACTAGCTTCGGAACTATTACAACATACTCAAAGTTCATAGTTTTTTCAATTTGAACACATAAAACACAAACACTTAAACACATTATAACCATATGACAATATTCAAACATATTCTTCTTATATCTTCTTTTGCCTTCATCTTTGCTTGCAACAAGCAAGTACCCCAAGAAGAAGGAATGATTTTTTTTGAAGGAGGTGAAATCACAATAGGTCTTGCCACTGGGCACGAATTTGAAATACCATCCTTTAAAAATAAAGTATCTCCTTTCTTTCTTGATATACACCCCGTTACTGTAGCCCAATTCAGGAAGTTTGTAGAAGCAACAGGCTACAAAACAGAAGCAGAAAACTTTGGTAACTCTCTTGTATGGGACAAAGATTCTGTGATAGAAGATTGTAGTGATATCAACCATAACCCGTTGCAAAGAACACAAGAGCCTATCTGCCAAGGTTGGAGATTGATAGACGGGGCAAACTGGATATACCCTTACGGTCCTGACGAACCTAAAGCACAAGACGACCATCCAGTAACACAGATAAGTTGGAATGATGCGGCTGCTTATGCAAAGTGGGCAGGAAAGAGATTACCACACGAGTATGAGTGGGAGTTTGCTGCAAAAAATGGTGATCCAGAATACTATGACCAATATAGTTGGGGAAACACCTTAGAAGATTCTTCGGGCAGCCTTCAAGCCAATGTATGGCAAGGAAATTTCCCTTTTAATGATCTTGCCAAAGACGGATTCATAGGTACATCTCCAGTAAAGATTTTTGGTAAAACACCAAAAGGACTTACCGATATGGGGGGCAATGTTTGGGAATGGTGCGATAATACGTTTGAGCTTTACAAAGGAAATCCTAGCTATTTCAAATATAATCCAAATGAAAAAGCCATAAGAGGAGGATCATTTTTATGCGACCCACAAGTATGCCATGGTTATAGAGTTACAGCAAGAAATCATTGTACCAAAGAAACAGGATCAGTACACACTGGCTTTAGGTGTGCAAAGAGTTATAGTACAGAAAAAGCAGTTGCCTCTAAATAATAGAAGTCTTTGCAAAACCATCTTTTGCACTTATTCAGCTTGATACAACATTTTAAAATCATCATTTATAATCAGTAAACTGCGGTTTTAAAATGTTGAAAGCCTTGACTAAGTACAAAACCTTAGTTATGGAAAGTCTTCTTACAATACTTTTCAAGTATGCCTTAATAAAGACATTGCGTTCATAATTCTTTAATATGACTTTCTCCACATTTAATTTGTGCTAGAATGTATTTTCCAGTAGGCGTGTTATCTACTTTTTCCTCTATCATCGCATCAATCCCAAAGTCTGATGTAGTTAGCTCTCTAAAAATCAAACTATTTTCGACAAAGAAAATAGAGCACACACCTACGCTTAGTCGCGCTTTATCGTCTACACCCATAATAAGCATCTAAAAATCTATAAAAGTAGTCAATAATCATACACTATGGTCAAAATAGTTTGATTTATGACAAAAAGACACATAGTGCTGGATTTTATTCCACGAAAGTGGCTTTATTTAATGAATAATGAAAAATGTATAATGGAGTGTAGTGTGAATTGGGAGAGTAGAGCTTTACAGGATTAAAAAAACAAAAAATGAAGAAGACTTTCAGTGATTAGTGATTAACGATGAGAAAAAAGCCAACCGCTAATCGCTAAAAGCTAATTGACTAGATACTAAAAAAAGCTCATTACCCGTGGCTCAAAGCCCATAGCCGTGATAGAAAATCACAAAAACAATAAGCATCCTAAGGTATTATTAGCGATCTTTGCACTAGGCATGATAACAGATAGCTTCAATCGAATCCACAATTATCTTAGAATCTCTCTCACAGATAGATGCAATCTGCGTTGTTTCTATTGTATGCCAGAGGAAGGCGTTGACCTCATAGAAAAAGCTCATATCATGACCTTAGAAGAGATTGTGGGCATTGTAAAGGTGTATCAAAAGCTTGGGGTAGATACTGTACGCCTTACTGGAGGAGAGCCTTTGGTACGGAAAAATGTCGATTTCTTAGTGAAGGAGTTGGCAGCATTGGGGCTGACGCTAAAGCTTACCACCAACGGTATATTGCTTGACAAATACTTAGATTTGTTTGAAGAAATAGGGCTAAAAAAGATCAACATCAGCTTGGATAGTTTGGATAAAAATAAGGCAGCTTTTATCACCAAGCGAGACTATTTTGACCGCATCATGCAAAACATTGACTTGGCATTGGATAAAGGCATGGACGTAAAGCTGAATATTGTCATCATCAAAGGGGTCAATGATGTAGAGCTATTAGATTTTATTCGCCTCACACAAAAACAAAAAATCACCGTAAAGTTTATTGAGTTTATGCCTTTTAAGGGCAATCAGTGGGACTGGAGCAAAGGGGTAAGCCAACAAGAAATATTGGATAAGGCTCAGCAGGAGTTTGGAGCATTGGAAGTACTGGACAATCCAAAACATAGTACCTCTGTCAATTTTAAAATCAAAAATGCGCTAGGAAGTTTTGGTATCATTAGCACGATTACCCATCCTTTTTGTAGTGAATGCAACCGCATACGCCTTACTGCTGACGGTAAAATGAAAAATTGCCTTTTTGCCAACAAAGAGGTAGATATACTTACGGCTTATCGCAAGGGCGAGGGTATAGAAGACCTTATTTTGGAAAGCATCAAACAAAAAAAATATTCTCGCGATGGTATGGAGCTGAAAATGGATGCGAAAAAATACGAAAACAACAGATCAATGATCTCGATAGGAGGATAACCTAAGTAGGATAGTAGAGAAATGAAGAAAAATTTATTTATTGCCTTTGAAGGCATAGACGGTAGTGGTAAGAGTACTCAAGTAAAGAAGCTTACAGATAAGTTAAAGCAGGAAGGGCACAAAGTATATGCTACTTGCGAGCCTACAGATAGTCCTATAGGTGCTATCATTAGAAACGTGTTTAATCATAGATTGGAGGCTGACCATCGAACGATTGCAGGACTTTTTGTAGCGGATAGGCTAGACCATTTGTTAAACAAGACCAACGGTATCCTCAAAAAACTAGAAGAAGGTTATACGGTAATTACAGATCGTTATTACTTTTCTTCTTATGCTTATCATGGTACACACATGGCATTGGACTGGGTGATAGATGCCAATTCTCTGAGTGCAGATTTACTGCGCCCAGATTTGAATATATACATAGATATATCGCCAGAGGTAAGTATGGAGCGCATCATCAAAGATAGAAGTACGATAGAGCTTTACGAAACTAAGGAAAACCTCAAAAATGTAAGAGATAAGTATTTAGAGGCTTTTGCATTGCTCAAATCGAAAGAGCA
>WTJX01000021.1:0-3924 GCA_011524675.1 Cytophagales bacterium | reverse complement strand
TTTCTCATCCTATTATTTCTTCTCAGCAATTTTTTTGTGCATGCACAAGATGCTGAAGTGCCTGAATATAATTTCACGCTGTATAGTCAAAAAGATGGCTTAGCTTTCAACCAAGTAAATTGTAGCTACAGAGATAGCCATGGCTTTTTGTGGGTAGGTACTCGTAATGGTTTATCTTGTTTTGATGGCTATCGCTTTGAGAATTATTTTCATGACTTTGCAGACCCTAACTCTCTTGGTGCCAATGATGTTAGTTGTATAGATGAAGATATAGAGGGGAATATATGGGTAGCTACTTGGGGGGGCGGTGTTTCTGTTTTTGATAGAAAAACTAAATCGTTTACCAATTACAATAGTAAAAGTAAGCTTCACAAATTGGAGGGGGATGATGTAGTGCGTTTGTTGCATTGTGACAGCAAAGGAAGAGTATGGGTAGGGACTAATACTTCTGGACTTGTCATGATTTATCCTAAAAAGAACATCATTAAAACAGTCTCGACACGTGGAGAAAAAAGCTATTGTAGTTTGATGGTTTTGAAAGATGATGTGTTATTGGTGGGGAACTGGCGAAATGTAACGACCTATCAAATAGTCGAAGATGAACTACATTATGTCCATCACAAAGAGGTAGAACACCCTAAGGCTCTACTTAAGTTAAATGAGAATAGAGTATGGATAGGAGGCAATGAAGGGATGTTTGACTTTACAAACCACGAACAACAGCTCATTAAACTAAAGAGTCTCAATGATGTAGGAGGTATCGTAAAGTTAGGGAAAAATGTATTGATAGGAACTAAAAATGGTATTGCACACATGCATGCTACCACTTTGGAGCTTACTTGGATAGACCAACTTGCCAACGTGAGGCATGCCTTTCACGACAAAAAAGACAATATTTTCTGGTTTTCAACAAAAAGCGGTTTGCTGAGATGTGAAAAAAGAGCAGGTAAAATCAGTGAGCATTTTACAGAACGAAAGTTTACGGATGTACAAGCCCTATCGGATACTAAATTTTTGGGTGTAAGCAATCAAGATGTGCTCTCTTTTGATTTGCAAGGTAAAGAAAGCATTCTCTTTCATGCCACCAAGACACCCAAAACGGAATTGATAAAGATAACTGATCGTGTCTTTATCATTGATCAAAAACGTAAGCTTTCTATCATAGATCTAAAAAAGCGTAAAAAAACAGATACTAAATTCCCCTATTTCATAAACTATACCTACTATAGCCCTATCACCAAGCACTTATTTGTATTTCAACGATTTCGTATCAAAGAATATGAGTTAGATACAGTATCATTGAAGATGAAATTGCTCAAAGAGCATGATTTGATGGATAAGTTCAAACCTAACGGAGAGTTGCAAATAAGAAAGATAGAGGAGGACGAACAAGGCTATTTTTGGGTGGCTATGTATGGCGGTGGACTATTGAGGATGTCGTTAAAAGACCAAAGCATTCGTCAAGTGGTGGGTGAGGAGAATCGCTTTATTGAGCAAATGAATTATGATAAGGTGAGAAAAAAAATATGGCTCACTAGCCGTCAAGGCTTGATGACTTTAGATGTCAGTAACGAAAAGTTCTCTAAGGACTATGCTATTAAAAACAGGTGGCTCACTTTCATTGAGAGAGATGATAATTTCCTGTGGCTTGGCTCGTATAAAGGGATATTGCGTTACGATATCGCAAACTCAAATTATGTGTTGATTAGCGAAAAAGCAGTTGATGGGAAAGTACTGTCCCATAAATCTTTCATGACTACAAAACGTATTTTTACCATACTACAAGACGACGGTTTTGTATCATTAGATCGTAAGCCTAGTAGAGTTAAATACACATCAGACTCGGTTTATATTTCTAGTTTTGCAGTAGGCGATAGTATCTACAAGAACATACAAGAGGACATTGTACTATCGCATGAAGACAATGAACTTACCATATCTTTCTCGTGCGTAGGCTTTAGAAATCAGAACGAGCATGTTTTTCAAATGAGAATGCTTGGCATCAACAATGAATGGAAAAAGGTAATATCTGGCAATAGTAGAAATATACATTATGCAGACTTGTCGCCTGGTGAATACGTTTTTCAAGTTAGGCTCAATACAAATAATAGACGTAACTTATGTGAAGTGAAGTTTGAGATTCTTCCGCCTTTTTGGAGGACGACCACTGCCTATCTACTTTATATTATATTTATTCTTGGGGCATTGGTTCTTGCTTATTATTTGGTGAAACGTACTGAAGCCAGAAAAACAAAGATCAAAGAAGAACTCTTTAGAATAGATGAGGAGAAAAAGTATAGTAACCTGCGTTGGCGTTTGTTTACAGATATTTCTCACGAAATCAAAACTCCTCTTACGCTCATTTTGAGTCCTTTGGAAGAGTTCTTAAAAGGTGGAGAAAACAAGCAGTTGGACGTAAGCACGGCACAACTGGTACACAGAAATGCCGAACGCTTGGAAGAACTGGTAAAGCAATTATTGGATTTTCGTAAGGTGGAGTCAAACATGTTGAAACTACATGTCAAAGAAGAAGATATCATCGCCAGCTTGAGACTACTTAAGGAATCTTTTCAATCACTAGCAAATCAGTATGAATTCGACTTTACGTTTTTGAGCGACCATAATACATATCTTGGCTTTTTTGATAAAGACATTTTGGAAAGAATCATTGTAAACCTATTGTCCAACGCGTTTAAATATACTCCTCCCAAAGGAACGGTAAGCTTAGAAGCAGTAATAGATAAGAAGAAAAATAACGCGATTATCAGTATAAAAGATAGCGGCATAGGAATGGATGAGCAAACGCAGTCAAAGGTGTTTCAACGATTTCAATCCAAAGGAGAGGTGCAGACGGACGGTTTTTCGAGTACAGGCTTAGGGCTTTCCCTTGTAAAGGGCTTAGTTCAGTTGCATCATGCCAATATAAAAATAGATAGTGAAGTAGCAAAGGGATCGACCTTTGTGCTGACCTTACCTTTGGCAAAAGATTTCTATGTTGCCCAGAAAGAAGCTGTAATGGAGCTGCAAGAAGAAAATACAGTAAAAGATATTGATTCTTTAGCTGAATCTACAGAAAAAGAGGCAAAACAATATACGATATTGCTCGCAGAAGATAACTTTGATATTCATCATTACCTAAAAAATGAATTAGAAAAAGACTATACGGTCCATGCTTATATGAACGGTAAGGAAGCATGGGAGAATATACAAGATGTCATGCCTGATTTGGTGCTGAGCGATATCATGATGCCGGAAATGACAGGGATAGAGCTTTGTCAGAAAATAAAACAAGAAGAAAAAACAAGTCATATTCCTATACTGTTGTTAACAGCCAAAGGCTCTCATGACAACAAAGTGGAAGGGCTAGAATCGGGTGCTGATGATTATATCAAAAAACCGTTTAGGCTAGAAGAGGTAAAAGCTAGAATTAAAAATGTCATACAGATAAGACAAAGCCTACAAGCCAAATATAGTAACGAGTTACTTTTAGAAGGAAACGTACTAAAGTCAAACTCTTTGGATGAACAGTTTATACAAAAAGCAATGACTGTTGTAGAAAAGTTTATTGAAGACCCTGAGTTTAATAATAAGATGTTTTGTAAGGAAATGGGCTATGGCAAAACACAGCTTTATACCAAGCTAAAGGCATTGACCAATATGTCTCCTAATGAATTTGTGCGTTTGATTCGCTTGCGTAAAGCAGCAGCATTGATAAAACAGAAAAATGTCAATGTTAGCGAAGTAGCTTATATGGTAGGTTATTCTAGTAGGAGTTATTTTAGTACAAGTTTCAAAGAAGTATATGGCGTTTCACCAAAAGAATATCAAAACGGAGAAGGGGCACCTAAGGGTGAACACTCATAGACGATATACCTGCAGGGCTTTATTTTTTGCAAGATCAACATACAGGAAGCAGTAAAAAAG
>WTJX01000115.1 GCA_011524675.1 Cytophagales bacterium | reverse complement strand
AATCTAACACACTGAAAATCAGCATGAAATAATTACAGTCGGAAGTGCTGAAAAAGATAGATATTAACTATGGAAGCTATTTAAGCTTTTTTATGATAAAATTTATCATAATACCTTTCGACCATAACTTCTTTATCTAAAGCACTATTTCCTTGTAAGTATTGGACATATTGCTGTGCAAAATAAGGAGATAAGGAAATGCCTTTTGTTCCCAAGCCATTAAAAACAGCAAGTTGCGTATGTGTTGGGTGGTTGCCAATGATCGGTTTACGATCTACTACTGTTGGTCTTATGCCTGAAAAATGATCTACGATCTCATACGGAACACGTATCAGTTTTTCGAGTTTTTCGGTAAGCTGTCGTTTTCCTTTCTCTGTGATACTGTTTACTTCTGTAAGGTCAAAAGTAGCGCCTACTAAAAATTTTTTATCTCCTTTGGGTAAGATAAAAACACCTTTGTTTATCATCTTTTGTTCGGGTAAGTCTGCCTGTATGATAAGTTGTTCCCCTTTGGTTGTACGCAATGGTAGCCAAGAGAAATAAGGGTTTTGCAGTACGTTATAGCCTTCGCAAAAGATTACTTTTTTAGCTTTATACTCATGCCATAGTACATATTCATCACGCAACACTAGATCTTCATATACGAAGCTAGCCTGCACATACATTTTTTCTTGAGCAAAATATGTACAGAAAGCATTGACCAAGGCTTTGGCATCTACCCAACCACCTTGTTTGAGTCTCGCTCCTCCTTCTTCTGTATGCAAATAGGAAGCATATTCTGTTTCTGGAAACAGCACCTCTACATAACCGCTCCAGTCTGGATTACCGCTTTTGGAGATAAAGAGATTTTGTTCTTCAATGCTTTGGATAGGCTTTACTATTTCCATAGGGAAATAGAAGTTAGCATTTAGTTCTTTTTCTAAAGTAGGATAAAACGTATGTACTAGAGCAAAAAGGTCGTCCACCTTCCAGCTTTTTACTAACTTTTTTCCTGTAATGGGGTTAAAGATACCTGCGGCTACTTTTGAGGAACTCTGTGGGTGATTGTCATCTACGACCATCACTTTGTAACCTTGCTTTTTCAGACAATACGCTAATACAGAACCTGCAATGCCCTGCCCAACAATCAAATAATCCAACATGCTACAAAGCTACAGATTTTTTAATGTTTGAAATATTTTAAAACGATTACTCTTATAATACTTTAGTTAATTCTTGTATGTAATTCTTGTTGTCTGTCATACCGTTATGACCTTGACCTTTTAAGATTACTAGCTTTATCTTATCCTTGAATTGTTCTTTGAGTCTTAGCGAAGCGTCATTATGAATCACCTGATCTCTGTCTCCGTGAAAAATCGTAATTGGCATTTTACAATTTTTTAGATACTCGTTGGTTGCAAACTTATACTTTAAAATAAAGGTTGGTATCAAAGGCAAGCGTTGTTGCATCATATCTGTCAGACTATAATATGGTGCTTGCAAAATTAATTTTCTAGGATTGTTATCCGCAGCCAGTTTTGAAGCAAGTCCAGTTCCTATAGAGTAGCCTAAGATTATCATATCCTGTTCTTGATACTTTTTCTTTAGCGCATCATAGACCATTTGATTATCTTGTAATAGTTGATTTTGGCTACTTATTTTCCCCTCACTTTTACCATAACCTCTATAATCAAAAATAAAGACATCATAATGTAGGGTGGTATATGCTGTCGAAACATTGCCCCAACCAGATAACGAACCCGCATTTCCATGTAAATAAAAAATTAACCCTTTAGAGCTATCAGATTTAAATAACAACCCATTCAAAAGCTTACCGTCAGAAGTTCTAAAGTTTAACTCCTCATAGTTATTTGTAAAATTAAAAGAGTAGCTTTTATCTAATTTTTGAGGGTAGAATATAATATTTTCTTGAAAGAAGTATAAAGCAATACATATAACAACATATAGTACAAACAAGTTTTTGATTATACCAACTAATTTTCTTTTCATTCCTTTAGCGATAAAAAAACGACTAGTCAACTTCTTAAAATAGGTGGACTAAAATACTCAAATAAAACACCTTACAAGAAATCATATCAATCGAAGTACATCCTCACCTGACAGATTTTTTTGATAATTATTCTCCCTTTTAAATAAAAGATTTATCATCTTGTTGTTTGAATTATCTATAAAAACAACATGCTCCTTTTTGGGCAACTGTCGAAACAGTTGGGTAAGGGAGCTAATTTTTTGTGTATCAGATTCTGACTGTATGACAACCAAGGCATTTTCGAATAAATCAACGAACTTCAAGGCATAATTTATCAAAATAGTATTGGAGTGATTATCTATTTCAAAACAAGTTAATGATGGAAAAGAAGAGAGTACACTTTCCTTCAGTTTATTAGTAAATTTATACGTAATTTCATCCGACAATTGAATAAATAAGATTCCTGTTTTTTCTTTCATTATATTAACGGTTCACATAAGATGTTAGCAATAGAAGAACTTTATCAGCATTTTCAAAAGAGTACGGGTATTTGTACCGACACACGTAACATTAAGCAAGGTAACCTATTTTTTGCTTTAAAAGGACCAAACTTTAATGGTAATTTGTTTGCTCAGCAAGCGATAGCGCAAGGTTGCTACATGGCTGTCATAGACGAAAATAACAATAACCAAAATAAAGAACACTATTTTGAGGTTGAAGACACTTTGAAAGCACTACAACTATTAGCAAATTATCACCGTAAAGTTTTAGGGCTCCCTATCATAGGGATCACTGGTAGCAATGGAAAAACCACTACTAAAGAGCTGATATACCAAGTACTTACACAAAAATACAAAACCTACGCTACTAAGGGAAATTTAAATAACCATATTGGCGTGCCTTTGTCATTGTTGGAGTTAACAAAGGAGGAAGAAATTGCGGTCATCGAAATGGGTGCAAATAAAAAAGGAGATATCAAAGAGCTATGCGAAATAGCCGAACCTACCTATGGCATGATTACCAACATAGGCAAAGCTCATCTGGAAGGTTTTGGGTCTTTGGAAGGGGTAAAACAAACAAAGGGGGAGTTATATGACTTTATTGCTACGCAGGGCAAAGAAATATTGGTAAATAAAAATGAAAACACACTAGTAGAGATGAGCGAAAAAGTGGCTCAAAAAAGCTTCTACGGAGATGCGTTCCCTTTGGTGGAACTTACTCCATTTATCGTGTTTGAAAGTCATAACAAAGAAAAAATCAACACTAAACTCATAGGAGCATATAATCACCAAAACATACTTTCTGCACTAGCAGTTGCAAACTTTTTCAAAATAGATACTAACAAAGCTGTAAAAGCAATTGCAGATTATACGCCAAGTAACAACCGTTCTCAAATTATACAAAAAGGCAATACTACCATTATACTCGATGCTTATAATGCCAACCCTTCTTCTATGAGCTCTGCCCTATTATCATTTGATAAACTAAATAAAGATAAAAAGCTAATGCTTTTGGGCGAGATGTTAGAAATAGGAGAAGAGAGCGAACAAGAAC
>WTJX01000456.1 GCA_011524675.1 Cytophagales bacterium | reverse complement strand
CAAAAATAATTGTGAGTTAAAAAATGAGTGATTTTAGTTCAGGTCAAGGCAGAAAACAAAGCTATAGTAAGCTATAGCGTGTATTTCTAACGATGAGATGAACTAAAATAGCCGTTTTTTATCATAAAGATTTTTGTCCACCTACTTATTTATTTCAATCTAGCCAAAAAGCGTTTATTCTCCCCATGTTTCTTTTCACGTAAAAAACGTGTTTCAAACTCATATAAGATTTCAAAGGAGTTATCTCTTAGTTGTTGAGAAGTAAGAATATACAAATCATTGCTATTATCTGCCTTGGCTTTCATAAAAATAATGCCTTGCCTCTCCCAACTTGCATACATACTTACATCATGATTGAGATAATTAGGGCTTTTACCTATCGTTGTACCTATACGATACACCTTTTTACCTTTGGTAAGCTCCCCTAGCTTTTGTGCCTGTATGCGTGTAACTACAGACTCATAATTGACGTGCAACCTCTCAGGCAATGCTGTAAGATTAAAAAAACAACGCGCACATAGAAAAAAAATAATAACAGCCATCATTGGATACTTATATTGACTTTTGTGCTGCATATAAACCAACAGTAAACTCAATGCACTAAAAACACTAGACATTAACCACAAATCCAAACGATCTATAAAGTCAAGCTTAGGTACAAATAAAGGAGCAAAACAAAATATTGGCAATACATACAAAAGCCATGTAATCATTTTATCTACTAAAGATTTAAACCTACTTAGCTCATAAAAGTGTAGTAAAATGAGTAACGCAAAAGGAAAAAGCATAAAAAGATAACGTGCTTGTGTGGCTGGTGATAGCCAATAGACACTGATATTGACCATAAAAAGAAGCACACTAAAAACTAGTAATGGGTGTGAACGAATAACTCTAAAAAAGTCTTTTCGTATCAAGCTATAAGCCAGCAGTCCCCACGGTAGCATAATGCTTATGAGAAAGAAAGGAAAACTCAAAAAATAGATAACGCTATTCCAAAAACGATTTTGAATAAAACGCCCTAAGTTTTCTCGCTCCAAAAAGACGGTACGTTTGCTAGATTCGCTAAACAAAGTACTGAAATAAGTATAAAAGTCATTATTCTGTTGAAAGTAAAAAAAATAGTATGTGCCCACAATGAGGGCAAAAAGAGCTATGCTCACAAAGTGAGCAATATGAAATAGTTTTCTACCTTTTTTTTGATATAAAAAATACGCCAAGAGGGAGAACGCTTGAAACACTAAAGATGGTAAGCCTTTCATCAAAAAGCATAGTGTCATGAAAAAATAAGTACCAAGGTACAATGCCCAATACTTTTGCTTCTCAAATGCTTGGTACAAGCAAACAAAACTCAAAAAAGTAAACCATGAAAAACTTACATCTATCAAGCCATGAAAAGAATCATAAAATAAGATACGCACACAGCAAATCAAGCCCATAGCGGCATAAAAAGCATGTTTTTCGTTCAGATGTCTTTTCACAAATAGATATACCGTACTTGCAAAACCCAAAAGAGATAAGACCGTAGGCAAGCGCAACGTAAATTCTGAAAAACCAAAGGCATGAATAAAAGCTGCCAGTATCCAATTGTATAGTGGAGGTTTATTGTAGTAATACATTCCATTAATGGTAGGGCAAAGGTAATTCTTAGAAAAAATCATTTCTAGTGAAACCAAGCCCCGTGTAGCTTCGTCGGCATGTACGGCTGTAATCCCCAAGTTCCAAAATAGGGCAAAAGGAAGAACTATTATAGCAAATAGTTGAAATCGCTTATAGTGATTTATTCTTTGCATCTTTTAAATTAATCCTCGTATCCATTCGATAAACTACGTATTATGTTTTAGCTTTAATTGATTTTCACTGAATACTATCTGTGGGTAAAACTTTTAATTCACCTTATATAATTCTACTTTACGAAGTTAGGGCGTTTCCCTTCGGGTCGGGCTATCCGCTGTATCTTTTTTGCCTTTTGAGAGGCAAAAAAGGATGCCGCTTCTATCCCTAACGCATAAAAAATCAAGTTTAGTTTTAACTTCGTAAAGTAGAACTAAAAACTCACCTTTTTTCTTCTATTTCACACCGTATTTAATCCAATTCTTTAGGTAACTCCATAAGGTAGGATGGTGCCACAACAGCCCTTTTTCTTTGCTGTTTACAATAGTATATGTTTGGTCTAAGAGAGACGGCATACACTCCTTCAATAATTGCAAACCTTCTTTCAATTGTAAGTAAGGATAGCTATTATAATTATCATGTGCTGTAGGCTGAATGTTTGCCTGTTTAAGTATCGAGCCAGTGTCTATGCCCTTATCCACCAAGTGTACCGTAACACCACAGCGCTCTTTATCTTGATTTGCCAATGCCCAATAGCCCCCATGAACACCTCTATAATAAGGCGTAATGCCTGCATGTATATTTACAAAAGGACAATCAAGACTAGAAAGCACCTTTTTACTGATAATTCTAGTACCATTGACGATCACAAGGTCTGGTTTTTTCTCTTGAAGCATAGCTATACAAGTTTGGTCATTGACAGAGTTGACGTAAACTGTTTTTTGAGAGGGAGGTGGACTAGCCATAAATTGTTTTTCTGGCATAATATCTTCGATGCGCTTCTTACTCCATATCCCCAATATTTTGGGTACTATAAGTTGAAAAAGAATTTGACCAACTACATGAACATAGCCTAACTTCTTTATCCTTCTTTGCAGAAATGTCTTTCTACTCACCGAACGCTCAAAGATAATGCTATCAACCTCAAAGGTTTTATCCAAAAAGTGATAACAGATATTGCTTGTTTTACCTTCTGTAGCGAGGATAATGATTTTATTTTTTTTCATACACGAGCATAGCTGCTTCCTTCATGTTTAAACTTGTGAAGCGATATTGTTTATTTAGTTTGACAAAATGTTGTAATATCTGTTCTAAAAAAGAAAAGTTTTGTGCCGTATATTTTCTAAAATTATGAGGATGCCACCATAAATGATACGTAAGTTGATGTTGGGCACAATAGCTCATAGAACGTTTTATTCTTCTCAATTTTAAGCCATCTAGGAAAGAAAGTTTTGGGTGGTACGGTCGCAAAAACCTACTGGATGGCACATTGATCAAAGCATCATCTTTTTGAAAATTCAGATCATATCCATGATGTCCTGAAAGGTTGATAAAGCTATCCAAAAAACGAACACCTTTTTTCGCTAAACTTTCTTTGCTCCATGCTTCTGTTTTGTATATCCATGAATCTTCATTACCACGATAACATAAGATACCATTTTCTTTGCAAAGCTCAAGTATGTCAGAAGAATATTGATTTCTAGGAAAAACAATGCTCTCTACAGCTATATCTCTTGATGAAGCTATTGCTTTTGCTGCCAATAAATCGGCTTTAAACTCGTCTAGGCTTTGTCCGTCTTCCAAACAATAATAATGAGAAAATGTATGTGTCCCTATTTCAAAATGCTGATGCTTAGCGATGTCATCTATAAGCTTAGTAGCGAAATATATAGAATCTTCATCTTCCTCATTGGGGATATC
>WTJX01000636.1 GCA_011524675.1 Cytophagales bacterium | reverse complement strand
ATGCGATATAACTTACAGATTCCTGTAGCAAAGTTGTTTGATAAGGATATAAAAAGCATAGAAAAGCTCAATATCATTTTCGAGACGGAAGATTTTGATATGACAAAGCAAGTGATGGAGTTTGGTATTCCTGAAGGTTTTGGACATTTTGAATCACTAGACCCAGAGATAGTACTCGAAAAATTAAGCTATAAACTCAAAATGGATTTACGCGATTAAAAGCAATCCTTCATTTCTTCATATACCATTTTTAACCCTTGGTCAAGGGAGATGCTATGTTGCCAGCCTAACTGATGTATCTTAGATACGTCCATTAGTTTTCTTGGTGTACCATCTGGTTTATTGGTATCCCACTGTATGTCTCCTTCAAAGTGAACTATTTCTTTGATCTTACTAGCCAAGTCTGTAATACTAATATCTCTACCTGTACCTATGTTTATGATAGCGCTGTTGTCATAGTGCTTCATCAAAAAGACACTAGCCTCTGCCATATCATCCACATGCAAAAACTCTCTCTTTGGCTTACCAGTACCCCATATCTCTACAAAAGGCGCATTGTTTTTTTTTGCTATCAAAAACTTTTTTAGAAGCGCAGGCAATACATGGGAGTGTGCAAGGTCATAGTTGTCATTAGGACCATACATATTGGTAGGCATAGCACTGATAAAGTTGCAGCCGTATTGTTCTCTATAGCTTTGACATAATTTTATACCTGCAATTTTCGCTATAGCGTAGGCATCGTTTGTAGGTTCGAGCAGACCAGTAAGCAAGGAAGCTTCTTTTAGAGGTTGTTGAGCGTATTTTGGATAAATGCAAGAAGAGCCTAAGAATAAAAGTTTTTTCACCTTGTGTACGTAGGATTGATGAATAACATTCGCCTCTATCATTAAATTATCATAGAGAAACTCTGCTTTGTAATTATTATTTGCTTGAATGCCCCCAACCTTTGCAGCGGCTAAAAAAACGTACTGAGGTTTTTCTTTGGCAAAAAAGTCAGCTACTGCTTGTTGATTTCTTAGGTCTAAAGCTGACGATGATAATACTACTATGTTTTTGTATCCTTCTTTAAGTAGTTTTCTATGAATTGCCGACCCCACCATACCCTTATGACCAGCAATAAATATTTTACAATCACTGTTCATGTCTTAGCTGTTGTTTTAATGTTGCCAAGTCATGTTCAAGCATTTCTTCAATGAGCGCATCCAAATCATACTTTGGACTCCACCCTAGCTTTTGCTTTGCTTTAGAAGCATCTCCTTTGAGCAGATCTACTTCTGTAGGTCGGTAATAGTTAGGATCAATTTTTAGCACCACCTTACCTTTAGGAAGGTCATAAAGTGTACTTTCTTTTATTCGTGCTATCTCGTCTAGCCCTTTGCCTTCAAAGGTCAAGCTGATGCCTAACTTTTGAAATACCTTAATCAAAAAGTCCCGTACCGAGCAACATATACCTGTAGCGATGACATAGTCTTCGGCTGTCTCTTGTTGCAGCATGAGCCACATGGCTTCTACATAGTCTTTGGCATGTCCCCAATCCCTTTGTGCATTGAGGTTACCAAGGTAGCATATCTCATCGCTCCCTAACGCTATGCTAGCTGCTGCGCGTGTAATTTTTCGTGTAACAAAAGTTTCACCTCTCAGAGGTGATTCATGATTGAAAAGAATACCATTGCAAGCAAACATATCGTATGCCTCTCTGTAGTTGATGGTGATCCAGTGGGCATACAGTTTAGCACAGGCATAAGGCGACCTTGGCTGGAATGGTGTATTTTCGTTTTGGGGTACTTCTTTTGCCGCACCATATAGCTCAGAACTAGAGGCTTGATATATTTTGACCTTACTCGTCATCTTTAGCAGACGCACAGACTCCAAAATACGTACAATCCCTAAGCCGTCAACATTGGCAGTATATTCGGGTAAGTCAAAACTAACCCTTACATGTGGTTGTGCCCCGAGATTATATATCTCGTCGGGCTGTACTTCTTGAATGATTCTGGTAAGGTTAAGTGCATCGGTCAAGTCCCCATAGTGTAACCTAAAGGTTGCGTTTGCTGTGTGTGGGTCTTGGTACAAATGATCTATACGTGCCGTATTAAAGGAAGAACTCCTACGCTTTATTCCATGCACTTCATAGCCTTTTTGAAGTAAAAACTCAGCCAAGTAAGCACCATCTTGACCTGTAATGCCTGTAATCAATGCTTTCATCTGATGTATTCAAGTATTTGTATTCTTGTGTTCAAGTTGAAAAAGCCTTGTACTATGTACTATGGGCTTTGAGCTTCTTTTAATCATTACCTTATGAGCTATAGTAGATAAGAAGCTAGTTTACATTAAAATTCGATTATTCGGGTTTTTACAAAAGTCTGCATTAAGTACAAGGTACAAAGTACGAAGTACAAAGAATGTTTTCTTTTAAGTTGTTTGAGTACTTAAAAGTCAGTACACTATCTTTTTTAAATGCTTTCCTTATCGTGGTACTTTATACTTCGTACTATTCAGCAGTAATTTAGTTTTTGCTTTACTATAAACCCAAGCTTGAACGTTCAACCTTTCACCTTTAACATGTAAGTAGGCACTAATCCTTACTAATCAACACCGTAGCATAGGCAGCGACACCTTCTTCTGTCCCTACAAACCCTAGTTTTTCTGTGGTGGTCGCCTTGATGGATAAGTCTTCTTCTTCTATTTGCATTACTTCTGCAAGTACCTTTTTCATTGCAGGGATGTGTGGATTTACTTTTGGCTGTTGCAGACATATGGTAGCATCTATATTCCCAATGCTATAACCTTTGTCGCCGATAAGCGTCATCACATCTTTAAGCAATATTTTACTATCTATTCCTTTGAACTGAGGGTCTGTATCTGCAAAGTGATAGCCTATATCTCTAAGGTTCGCAGCCCCTAGCAAAGCATCACAAATGACATGGATTAGAACATCTGCATCCGAATGTCCTATACTGCCCTTTGTATGAGGTATCTTTATTCCTCCTAACCAAAAATCTGCACCTTCTTTTAGTTGATGGACGTCATAGCCCATGCCTACTCTTATTTTCATATATTTTATGTGTTCAAGTGTTCGTGTATTCTTGTGTTCAAGTTAAAAAAGCTTTGTGCAATGAGCATTTGGCTATTGGCTTTTTTTAGTTTTACGTTCTAGGTTTTACGTTTTGAGCAGTTTATTTACGCTATGCGATTTTAAACTTACTATCATTCATAACACATAACCCATAACTATAGCTATACGTTTCACATTCAACATCCTCACCCAATACTAATCGCTAACCACTAATCACTGCTTACCCCCTTCTTTAATCTCTAATCTTTGATCTTTAATCTTTCTTGCCACTTTCGTGGAATAAAATCCTGCTGCGAATGCCCCTTTTGTACGTCTTTTGAGTCTCTAGTATTTAATGAGTTATGCAACTCGAACTGTACAACATGCGATTTTAAACTTTGAGTTTATTATCATTTATCACCAAAAAACTCATCATTCATAACCCATAACTATGGCTAAACATTTCACCTTCAACGTTCTCC
>WTJX01000289.1 GCA_011524675.1 Cytophagales bacterium | reverse complement strand
AAATTTTTGGTATCTTCGCATGACTCAAAGCTTATCAACTGAACTCCATGAAAAGACACTACCATATCCTCCTACCCCTTCTCCTCCTACTCCCATATACAAGAAGCCATGCACAGCAAGACCTCAGTGCTGAAACAGAGCGTGCCATCAAAGGAGTAAAACCACTTATGGAAACATTCATAGACTTTGGGTGTATGTACGCCATCAGTTATACAGGTACACAAAACGCAGAACTAGGCGTTGCAGCAGACGGACTCTTTTCGCTGTTTACTAATGACCACAAAACCATCACACCCGTGCTCAATCAGCTACAGATATTAGACCTGCTAGCGATGACAGGCATTACCAAAGAAATCAAAAAGCAAACAGGAATCAACCTATATATCGTACCCCAAGTACAAAACCTACATGATGGTTCTTTCAAAGAAGGACTAAATGGCTTAGGCTTGTACCGCATAGAGAGCCCCATAGAACCTTACATCATACTTACCACCACCCTCTACGGTGGTAAAAACCAATCCTATAGGTTTGAAAGTGAAATCACAGCCTCCAATGGAGTCAATCTCTCCAAGTATGATATCGCCAAAAGGAATAGTAGTATCCTACAAGACAAACTAAAAGGGAGTTTTGCCACTCGCAAGGCATGTATGCAAAGCTATAAAAGAGGCTTAAACGAAGCAGCCTTAGAAATACTCGAAAAACTAAGAGGAGTCCATACACCAGACTTCTACATAGAGTTTGAAGGGCTACCCTATGTAGATGGAGACATCATCAAAGTCAACGGCTGGGATGATAGAAGGCTAGAACTCAAAGCCTACAAAAAAGCTACCGTCAATGAAGAAGGCGAAGTCTTCAAAACACCCATTACCCTAGCCAATGGAGACAAATGGAGCTGGGGAAGCTCTGCCTACGACTACCAGCTACCACAAATCACAGACGACCCCAACGAAGCCAAATTCATCTATCCAGCAGAAGAAGACGGGCTATCCGAAGTATGGATCACCCACGGCACAAAAAAATGTACCCTCAAAGTAGATGTCATCATCAACATCTCGGTAACAGATCTATTCAAAGACCTAGAAACACAAAAGAAAAATTTAGAATACATCCAAAGCTTTGCAAGCAACCCACGGATCAACGAAGTACCAGAGTTTGCCCAAGTGATACAAGAGATGGGAGAAGACATTGCAGCTATCGCAGAGATGGTCGGAGCAAAAAACTTTAGAGGCGCAGGCAGAAGAATGTACCAAAGTAAAGACCGTAGCAATAAGCTCATGGAGCATTTAGCCACCCTAGGGCAACCCCTTACGGGCGTAGTCGATGCTGTTGCAGATGCAGGGCAAGCAGTAGGAGAAGCAGCCAATGACATCAAAGACTTTTTGAAAAGAATAGTCACCATCCAAAAAGACTCTACCCAAGCAAGGCAAGAAAGAAAAAGAAGACGTAAAGAAAAAAACAAAGAAGAGTTTCGTAACCTCCTAGCAGAAATAGAAGCCTACAACCTCCCTACAGAAGAAGGAGGAGGAGAGCTTACACCACTCTATAACGAACCACAACTGGTAGAAGACGAGACAGAGTTTAACAAAGACCCTAAAAGAGTAGCTTGTTTTGCCACCCTACACGAGCGTAAACAACTAGCCATAGACCTCCAAAAACTAGTGGATGGCGAAGCGCTACTTAAGAACATTATAGAAGAACCAAGCGCCTTGACAGACCTCTTCGAAGACCTCAAAAATAGTCCAGGTGAATTGTTTACGACCCTACTTACCGCAGTAGCAGAAGGCAACCTCCAAAACAGCGAAGACCTCAAAGATCAATGTTTAGACTTTGTAAATGGCTATGTAGAAAAAAATCTTGATGTAAGAATAGATTTCTCTGCCATCACCCTAGAAACCATACCCCCTACGCCTAAAGTTAGTTTGCCCCAAGACAAAAATTACTATATCAGTCCTTATGTCCCCTTGGAGCATAGAGATAGTGTCGAAATGAGGTTAGAAGAATATTTGGCGGAAGAAGAAGCGAAAGGAAGAAAGGTTTTTGTGAATGTATCTTACAGTCAAGATTTAAGCGATGAAAACTATATAGCAAGAGCTAATGGTGGAAGACCAAAGGGGTTAAATAATGAATATAAGTATGTAAATATTTACTGGCTCAATATACCAGGCTCAGTTAAAAGAAGTATTCATGTAGAAGATGATAATTATAGTGAAGCATATGAACAAGAGGTGACTGATTATACCCTAGCGTTATTAGATGGCGAAAAAACAAGTTCATTTTCAAGTCCACAGAGAATTTCAATGTCTAATAGAGCCTTACCTGCTAATGAATTACTTAGGTTGGCAGTAAACAGTAGTGAACCAATATCTATACCTTGGCAATACAATAAACTAGTTAGTGTTACAGCTAATGAAAAGTGGAAACCGTTTACAACGCATAATAAGACATATGACAACCACGTATTAAGCATACATGTCGATCACGCTAATCCAATAGTGATGAAACAAGCTTATGTGAGTTTCTTAAGTGATTTGAAAATACCTCAAAAAACAGATCCTACTGATTTTAAGTTTCCTTCTCCAAGATATAAAGATGTAACCCAAGATATAGCATTTTCTATTTATTGGAAAAATGACAAGGGAGAAATAGGTATCATTATACGATTTGAGTTTTACGAAGTATTCAATGCCTTTCTTGGTGAAATCATGGAGGCACAAGGTGACGCCTTAGATAGGGGAATACTGTTTAGAGATGTAATAGACTTCGGATTAAAAAAGGTGCAAGATGAATTGATTGAAAAGAATTTTGACAAAGCCAAGTTATATTTTGATAGGGTTATATCCTTTACGGGATACTTTCCAAAATCAGAAGTAAATGAAATCCTCAGTACTATTCCTCAAACTGATAGAAAAGAACTGATGAAGCTTTATACCTTAGATGAATGGTGTAGAATTATGCCCAAAAACATCATTGCTTTGGACATACCTGTATCTGCAAGAGAAAATCACATTAAGAATATTGCAAAAAAGACGATTATCAATAAAAACACAGTAGTTTCACTGTTGTATAAAGTACCACAATCTAGTAGAAACTACTTATGTCCTCTTTTTTCAATATACGATTGGTGTGATATGGTATCAGTAAGTGATGTTTCAAAAGACATCACACCTACCAAAAGATGTGAACATATAAAAAATATTGTTAGCTCAAGTAATGAAGAAGAAAAAGTAATAGAAAAAACTATTTTAAAACTCATTGCTAGTTTCAATAGTGTAGAGGATATTGGTACTCTTCATACATATCTAGAAACAACTATGGTTAATAATAAACTTCTTTTAATACAATTAATTGATGATTATGCCGATATGGATATTAAACTTGAGTTTTTTGGTATAGATGTATCACCTGAATCCTTAGGTGGTGATACACATGAAGTAAGCTTTAAAAAACTACTTTTAGGGCAATGGGCTATAAGATATCAAAGTTTGTTCAATACAAAAACTACAAACTCATTTGAATATGCTATTCCGGGGTATGTACCGTTAAGG
>WTJX01000035.1 GCA_011524675.1 Cytophagales bacterium | reverse complement strand
GAAGTACTTACGAAACAGCTAGCTTAAAATTTTTAGGATGAGAAAGTGAGATTAATATAATATTATTAACTTTAGGCATGAATCCATCAGAACTAGCCTTTTCCTTTGCCAACCATACTTCACAGCACATTTTCCTTACAGGAAAAGCAGGTACAGGGAAAACTACTTTTCTCAAAAAAATAATAGGTACTACCCCAAAAAATACAGTTGTTGTCGCTCCTACGGGTGTGGCAGCCATCAATGCAGGAGGGGTAACCATACACTCTTTTTTTCAGCTTCCTTTTGGTACTTTTATCCCCGACGAATATGGCTACCATGCCAATCAAGCGCATACTAAGGGCAGTATCTTAAGGAGTCTTAGGATCAACACCACAAAGCGTAAGCTGATGAAAGAACTGGAGCTACTCATTATAGATGAGGTATCTATGGTTCGTGCAGATATGCTAGACGCTATCAATGTCATCTTGCAACATGTAAGACAGAACGACGAACCTTTTGGTGGTGTACAAGTATTGATGATAGGTGACCTCTTTCAGCTTCCCCCTGTCGTTACCGAAAGAGACAAAGCGATCATAGAGGAGTATTATGCCACACCTTATTTTTTTAGTGCTAAGGTGATGGAAGAAGCACCACTTAGGTGTATAGAATTGACCACCATTTATAGGCAAACAGATGAGCAATTCATAGGCTTACTGAATAATATAAGAGAAAACGAGGTTACAGAACAAGAGTTGCAATGGCTCAATGACAAATGTAATCCCGAGTTTGACCCCTCTGAAACGGAAGGTGTGATTACCCTTACTACGCATAACAAAAAGGCAGAACACATCAATGCTGCACAACTATCTCAGCTAGGAAGGCAAGCAATGACCTATAGAGCAAGCATTAGTGGAGACTTCCCTCAAAACTCTTACCCTGTAGCAGTAGATTTGGTACTCAAAGAAGGGGCACAAGTTATTTTTATGCGAAATGACACACAAGAAACCAAACGCTACTACAATGGAAAAATAGGGGTAATAAGTGGTATCTCATCAGATGTAATTCATGTACGCTTTCCGGAAGAAGATGTAGAAATAGAAGTAGAAAAGGAAGTATGGAAAAATGTTACCTACAAACTCAACGAGACTACCAACCTCATAGAGGAAGTGGAGCTAGGCAACTTTACCCAGTATCCTTTGAAACTAGCGTGGGCAATCACCATACATAAGAGTCAAGGACTTACCTTTGAAAAGGCGGTAGTAGATGCAGGTGCTTCCTTTAGTCCAGGTCAAGTATATGTGGCACTCAGTAGGCTACGCTCTGCCGAAGGGCTTATTCTCAAATCGCCTATCTCTTACCACAACATCTTATCAAACGAGGCCGTAAGCAACTTCTCTCTCAGGATGGAGGGAGAACAAAAATTACTTCCAATCCTCAAACGAGAGCAAAAGTCATTCATAAGCAAAAGTTTACAGAAGTGTTTTTATTGGGAGACCTTACAAGATTATTGTCAAGATCATTTTGAATATGTAGCAAGCTCAAAAATCAGTTTTCAAGACACAGCACAGCAACTCATACTCGACTGGCGAAAAATTGTAAGAGAACAAAAACTAATAGCCGCTAAGTTTGATATAGAATTGTCTAAGCTACTAGAAGATGGTGAAGATGCCTATGAAAAAATCCTTGAAAGAGTACGCAAAGCTTTCACATACTTTGATAAGGAGCTAAAAAACAAGCTATTTGTACCGATAGAGGAGCATGCAAAAGAAATAAAAAGTAAAAAAGGCGCTAAAAAATACTATAAGTCTTTACTTGGTCTGTTAGACCAATTGAAAATAAAACATCAACAATTAGAGCAAGCGCAGTTTTTGGCAGAAGGTCTTGTCAATGGAACTGATGCAAAAGAACTACTTGAAAAGGCTTCCATCAAAAAGAAAAAAGTACTAGAGAAGGTAAAGGAAGAAAGACCAAAAGGAAAAAAATTGGTTAAAGGTGAAACACAGCGGATTAGTTTAGCTCTATACCGTGAAGGAAAAACTACCGAAGAAATAGCCAAAGAAAGAAATTTAGTAAAAAGTACCATAGAAGGACATTTGGGTAGTTTTGTAGAGACGGGAGAAATAACACTCGAAGAGCTTGTGTCTCCAGAAAAAATCTTGAAAATCATGCCTTTGGTGGAGCAAGGAAATTTTGAAGGTACTTCTGAAATAAAACAACAACTAGATGAATCTATCTCTTATGGGGACATTAGGGCTGTCATAGGACATCTAAAACTCATGGAAAGTAAAAAAACTACGTAAGCTAGCACTGGGACGAGAAGAACTTTCGTAAACATTTGGCAAACTATATCTTTATGCTCACGAGCTGTTGGCTGTTGGGTATTAACTTTTATGTAAAATAAGTAGTCTCCCCTACCCAAACAACTAAACTAAAAAAATATGAGCGACTCAGTAAAGAGCATATTGCAAAGCTTAGACATCTGCTCTCCATTGATTGAAGAAATCATTGCCACAGGAAGAATCAAAAAAGTACCTTCTGGTCAAGTACTCATTGATAAGCATTCTCAAAGCGATGAGATCCCCATCGTTTTAGAAGGGATACTCAAAATATCAAGACATGACAAAGATGACAATGCGGTATTTCTTTATTTTTTAGAAGAAAAAGAAATATGCGCCATGTCTATCACATGTTGCCTAGAAGGCAAGAAAGCTGCTTTTCATGTAACGGCAGAAAAAGATACTTTATTATGGATGGTTCCGATGAGTCGCCTTGATACATGGGTAGCAACATATCCTTCATTCAGAAAGTACATTTTTGCATCCTACCAAACACGCTTTGACGAACTACTCTCCACCATAGATAGTGTCGTATTTTCTAAACTTGACGAACGCTTGTATAACTATCTATTGGATATCAAAAAAGCTACACTAAGCTATAACATCCATAAAACACATGAACAAATAGCCCAAGAGCTGAACACCTCTCGTGTGGTAATCTCTAGGCTTTTAAAAAAACTCGAAAAAGAAGGAAAAATAGCGCAATACCGAAACAGGATCGAAATATTGTAAGAAGGCTTTGGCTTTCTTAGTTATAAGTCCATGGTCAATAGTCAACAGTTATTTGCTTTGCAGTAGGCAACTATGGGCTTTTTCACGTAAACAATCATTCCATTCGTTGTATCGTTAGTGTTTAACCGAATGCCTACCTTTTTTAATAAAGCTAAATGCCAACCGCTAAAAGCTTTAGCCACAGAAGCAATTTAACCCCAAAATCTTTAGACTAATATATAAAAATGCCTACATTTGGATTTTTATTTGTAACTGTTCTAAATTGAATCTCAGCCAAACTGAAGAAAACTATCTAAAAGCCATTTATCACTTATCCGATCATGGCAAGGTCAATGTTTCTACCAATGCTATCGCCGAGCGTTTAGAGACAAAGGCCGCCTCTGTGAGTGATATGATAAAAAAGCTTGCTGCCAAAGGTCTGATACAATACGTCAAGTATCAAGGCGTACAAATCATAGAAACAGGCATCAAAGAGGCATTAAAAATAGTGCGCAAACATCGCCT
>WTJX01000678.1 GCA_011524675.1 Cytophagales bacterium | reverse complement strand
ACCTTATTTTTTGGGATACCAATGCCCGTATCAGCTACAGCAAACAATAGCTTTATTTCACCATTTTCTTCTTTTACTTTTTCGCAGGACAATGCTATTTGTCCTATTTCTGTAAATTTGATAGCATTACTCAAGAGATTTGTAATGATTTGGTTTAAACGTACAGGGTCACCCAGTAATATTTGACCATTAAGGTCATCAGATATTTTACTAGAGATAAACAAATCTTTTTCTACCGCCAAATAGTCAACACTGAGTATGGCGTTTTCTATAAGCTCATCCAATTTAAAGCCTATTTTTTCTATTTCTAGTTTACCAGCTTCTATCTTGGATAGATCCAATATGTCATTAATGATAACCAAAAGATTACTAGCAGACACTTTGATAGAATCTAAATACGTTTGATGCTTCTCTGATAAATCTGCCGTAGAAAGAAGTTTACTCATACCCAATATTCCGTTCATAGGCGTTCTGATCTCATGACTCATATTTGCTAAAAATCTCGCTTTAAAGCTCAATGCCTCTTCTGCTTTGGTTTTCGCTTCTTGCAAGGATTGCTCCATGATTTTACGCTCAGTGATGTCTCTTGCTACTGCCTGAAAGCCAGCAACACCGTCTTTGTTAGTGATGATTTTTACGCTTTGCTCTATCCACCATTCTCTTCCTTCACCGTCTATAGCAGGGAAAACAAAATTGGTAATTGGGATTTTATTTTTTAATTGATTAGCATAAAACAGTGCTGCTTTTCTTCTCCAATCTGACCTTACCAAAAAAGTAAAGTGTTTACCTACAAGCTTTTGTGCTTGCATCTTTGTTATTCTCTCAGCAATAGGGTTTACATAGGTAAAGCATCCTCTGTGGTCTGTTCTATAGATGATATCACTAGCATCTTCTACGATCTGTTTGAACCTAGCCTCACTTACCTTTAATGAATTTTCTGATTTTTCACGAGTCATCATTTGTTCCTTGAGTCTTTTGTTTACTTGTGCAAGTTGTTTTGACACTAAGTCTAGTTCATTTTTTTGTCTTTCAGAGTTCTGATAAGAAAGACTAGCTTCTAGTGAGATAGAAAATTTATCTACCAATGGCTGTATCTGATGTAATTTTTTTGAGCGAAAGCTATCTATTTTGGATGAATGTATGATGAGGTAGCCGTACTCCCTCATCTTAAATACAGCAATAGCACCTGTCTGAGTGTTTATTTGTTCTACTCCTTCAAACACTCTGTCTTTGCATTGACAAATATAAGGGGATGAATGAAATAGTTTTTTTATTTCCTTATTGTATTTTATTTTTATTTTAGAGGTGTTAGGTAAAGAAAACTTCAATATAAGCTCTTGTTCATCTCTTTCAAAAAGCCAACAATGGTCTAAATTTTTCCTTGCTTTGAGTGTACCCAAAAATTGCTTGCAATTATCTTCATAGTCTAGAGATTTGCCTATTGTCATTGAAAGTTCGTATAGACGCAATACGTCCGAGGCTATTTCGTTTATTTCCATAATTACTTATTTACTTGGTTTGAAGAAGGCTTTCAAAATTTTAAAAAAGATGTTTACAAGTTGTACATGTGTATTTTAAAATTTTGTGTCACACAGCACAAGTGTGAAAAATGGTCTTGCGATGCCTTTTTGAAGATCTTACCATCTACAGCAAAACGATTTTTTTCCATAGTTTCACGCTATCTATTATTACTCGATATACTGACTTTCGTTATTCAAGGGCTAAACAATTATTTTGTCCGCCTACTTAGTGTTTGAATACACCGTGTAAATTATCGAAAAGTACACCTTAGTTTAACTCTTTGATAATCAGGTGTATATCTTCATTTGATATGTGTTGAATTTTCTTAAAGAGACTTTTTTTTCATTTAGAGAGTTATACATCTCCTCGTTTAATCATCTTATACAGTGTAGATTTTCCGATGTCAAGCTTTTGAGCAACCATAGCTACATCATCTTGGTACTTATCCATAAAGTGTTGTACTATCTTGGCTGTATAACCTTTTAGCGTATTTTCTTCTAAGATAAAATCTGAGAAAGAAGTCAAAGAATTGAATGTTATGTCTATATCTTGAATTTCATGCTCATCAGACATTACACAAGCAAGTTCTACCACCGCTTTTAACTCCCTTACATTTCCGGGGTAATGATATTGCATGAGCTTTGACTTTGCTGCTTGCGAAAAGAGCTTATTCTTTTTGTTATTGTTTTTACAAAAATTGTCTGCAAAAAATTTAGCCAAAACTAGAACGTCATTTTTGCGCTCTCTCAAAGGTGGTAATTCAATAGGTAAGCCCAAAATTCTGAAATATAAGTCTTCTCTGAATCTTCCTTCTCTTACCTCTTGTGCTAGATTTTTATGCGTTGCCACGATTACTCTTACATCCAATTTTATGACACTATTACCACCCACTCTAGTAACCTCTCTTTCCTGTAGTACTCTCAGCATTTTAGTTTGTGTAGCCAAATCCATATCAGCTATTTCATCTAAGAAGATAGTACCTTTGTTAGCCTCTTCAAACTTGCCTATCCTTCTAGTATGTGCCCCTGTAAATGCCCCTTTTTCATGTCCAAAAAGCTCACTTTCTATCAGTTCGCTTGGTATAGCGCTCATGTTTACAGCTACAAAGGATTTTTTTTGTCTCCCCGAATTATAATGTATGCAACGTGCAGCCAGTTCTTTACCTGTGCCTGTTTCTCCAGTGATAGATACGGTAATATTATTATCACATGCTTTTACCATTCTAGCAAACAAAGACTCCATAGCCGGACTATTGCCCTTTATCGCTTCATTAAAATCATATTTTTTACCTAATTCTTCTTTGAGTTCTTCTACCTGCTGTTCCAGTACATTCAATTCTTTGATCTTGATAACAGCCTTCCATAAACGGTCTTTTGTATCCTCGTCTTTCACCAAATAATCATGCACATTGGTTTCTTGTAAAATTTCTACAGCTATTTTTATGTCTTCTTGACCTGAGACCATGACAACAGGTATGTCGGCATAGCTTTTTTGTAATTTTTTTAGTAATTCTTTTCCAGTCATATCAGGCAAAGAATAATCCATACAGACCATATTAGGTCTTCTATACATTTCTTTTAAGCATGACTCGGCAGTAGTAAACTTTTCGATATCATAATCGGGGTTCATTGATAAATGGTATTCTAAAATTTCGGCATACCATATATCATCTTCTACCAAAAAAATCTTAAATGAGGAACTCTTCATACACTTATAATTGCATTTCAGCTGTTTTGTTTGTTGACTAACTTAGTACTACTTACTTACAGAATGTAAGGTGTTTCAATAGTTAGTTATTCAATATGTTGTATCATTTGTAGTAAGTAGTCATCCAAAAATACTTATGATAAAAAACGGCTATTTTAGTTCATCTCATCGAAGTGATTTAAACTTTTATGTTTGAAGCGAAAAATCTTATTTTGTAGCCAATCATTAAAAGTTAAAACCACTTCGTGCCTAGAAATACGCGCTTTAGCTTGTTAAATCTTTGCTTTCTGCCTTGATCTGAACTAAAACCACTCATTTTTTAAAACATAATTA
>WTJX01000585.1 GCA_011524675.1 Cytophagales bacterium | reverse complement strand
TAGGTTTGCTGACAGCTTCTGGAGCTTGCAAAGAATAAAGGCTTTTGCCTAGTTGTGTAGCGTATGTATGTTTCAGCCAAGTCATAAAAACGTTCGAGTTAAATGGAGAGCAAATTACGTTTTGTTTCTTAGAAATAAGTAGGCAAACAAAATTAATTATGAGAAGGCTTTACATAACTAAGATTTTGTGCTTAGTTAAGGCTTTCAATAGTTTAAAACCGCAGTTTACTGATTGTAAATCAGGATTCTAAACTATTGTATAACGCTGAATAAGTGCAAAAGATGGTTTTGCAAAACCTTCTACTAAAATTATGTTTAATGACATAATGTCTTTATTTATTGTTTTTCATTAAAGAAATACTGTCAATATTTCCTGTTTTTTGAAATGGAATTGAGTTTGATGATAACGAACCGAAAAGAAGTAAGAGCGGGAAGAGAGAACTATTAAAAAGAAGAAAAATGAATTTTAATAAATATACAATCAAAGCACAGGAGGCTGTGCAACAAGCAGGACAAGAAGCATTGGCAAGGGGGCAGCAGGCAATAGAAGCAGCACATATGCTCAAAGCCATATTAGAAACAGATAAAAATGTAAGCACCTTTATATTACAGAAATTAGGGGTACAACAGTCCCTTTTGGATACTCGCTTGGACGAGATCTTGAGTACTTATCCCAAAGTAGAAGGAGGGAATCCGTATCTGTCCAATGATTTGGCGCGTATTCTTGCGAATGCCGAAAAGAAGTTAAAGGAGTTTGAGGATGAATTCATCTCTATTGAGCATATATTGTTGGCATTGGTAGAAGGTAAAGACAAAACTTCTGTCTTGCTCAAAGAATTAGGGTTTACAACCAAAACGCTGAAAAAAGCCATAGAAGAACTGAGGGGAGGAGAGAAGGTAACAGATCAACATGCAGAGGGTACTTATCGTGTACTAGACAAATATGCCAAAAATCTGAATGAAATGGCGAAGGAGGGCAAGATAGACCCTGTGATAGGAAGAGATGAAGAAATACGACGCATCTTACAGATATTGGCAAGAAGAACAAAAAACAATCCCATCTTATTGGGTGAGCCAGGTGTAGGGAAAACCGCCATCGTAGAAGGCTTAGCACAACGCATAGTCGATGGTGATGTACCGACTAGTCTCAAAACAAAGACCATAGTGTCTTTGGATATGGGGCTTTTGATTGCTGGTGCAAAATATAAAGGGGAGTTTGAAGAGCGTTTGAAAGGTGTGATCAAAGAGGTTACCAAGTCAGACGGAGAGATTATCTTATTTATAGATGAGATACATACCCTCATAGGAGCTGGTGGCGGTGGAGATGGTGCTATGGATGCTGCCAACCTTTTGAAGCCTGCTTTGGCGAGAGGTGAGCTACATGCTATCGGGGCGACTACCTTGAATGAATATCAAAAATACATTGAAAAAGATAAGGCATTAGAGCGTAGGTTTCAGTCGGTAACGGTGGATGAACCCTCAGTAGAAGATGCTATTTCGATTTTGAGAGGCATCAAAGAGAAATATGAATTGCACCACGGCGTAAGGATAAAAGATGATGCTGTCATTGCTGCCGTGGAGCTGTCAACACGTTATATCTCAGACCGTTACCTACCCGATAAGGCGATAGATCTCATGGATGAGGCTGCTTCTAAGCTACGCATTCAAATAGATTCTTTACCAGAAGAGCTAGATGAAGTGCAACGCAAAATCATGCAGCTAGAGATAGAACGTGAGGCTATACGCCGTGAGAAGGATACACATAAAGAAAGTGCTTTGACGCAAGAGATCGCCATACTCAATGAGCAGCGCAACAGTTTGAGAGCAAAGTGGGAAAGCGAAAAGCAAGTCATACATGGCATACAAGCACAAAAAGAAGCCATAGAGCGTTACAAATATGAAGCAGAGCAGTTTGAGCGTAGTGGTGACTATGGTAAGGTGGCGGAGTTGCGTTATGGCAAGATCAAAGAGGCAGAAGAAAAACTAGTACTACTTCAACAGAAGATGGTCGATATGCAAGATGGCAATGCTATGCTTACAGAAGTGGTACATGCAGACCATATAGGAGAGGTAGTAGCCAAGTGGACGGGAATACCTGTAAGCAAAATGTTGCAAAGTGAACGACAAAAGCTATTGAACCTTGAGGCAGAACTAAAGAAACGTGTGGCGGGACAGTCAGAAGCTATTGGTTTGATTGCTGATGCGGTTCGGAGGAATAAAGCAGGCTTAAACGATCCTAAGAAACCTATCGGTTCATTTATTTTCTTAGGAACTACAGGGGTAGGGAAAACAGAACTTGCCAAAACCCTAGCCGACTACCTCTTCAATGATGAAAATGCTTTAGTACGTATAGATATGTCTGAGTATCAAGAACGACATGCTGTAAGTAGGTTGGTAGGTGCGCCTCCAGGATATGTAGGCTATGACGAAGGAGGGCAGTTGACAGAAGCTGTAAGAAGAAAACCCTATGCCGTAGTATTGTTAGACGAAGTAGAGAAGGCACATCCCGATGTATTTAATATCTTATTGCAAGTATTGGACGATGGAAGACTGACAGATAATAAAGGAAGGGTGGCGAACTTTAAAAATACGATTATCATCATGACTTCAAATATAGGGGCGCATGTCATACAAGAAAATTTTGACAAAATAGATGAGTTTAACAAAGAAGAGGTATTGAACCGTACCAAAAACGAGGTGTTTGAATTATTGAAAAAGTCGGTGAGACCTGAGTTTCTCAACAGGATAGACGAGACAGTCATGTTTGAGCCTTTGTCCAAGGGTGATGTTAGAAAAATTACAGAGATTCAGTTTAGAGGTATTCAGCAATTGCTCAAACAAAATGGTATAACCCTAGAGGCAGATGATGCCGTACTGGATAAGTTGGGAGAGCTAGGCTACGACCCTCAGTTCGGAGCTAGACCACTAAAAAGAGTGATGCAGCGTATGATCCTAAACCAGTTGTCAAAAGAAATATTGAGCGGTCATGTCAACAAAAATAGTGTGTTGGGTATTACACTGGACGAGAATGAGGAACTGCAATTTATGAACTTAGATAAAGTGCCCAATATCATGAGTAACTAATGGGGCGATTGGTGTTGAGTGATGAATGATGGGTGATGAGTTTTTGAGTGATGAGTTGTAAAAAAGCACATAGCACGCTACTCATCACTCAAATCCAAATCAACGATTTGGCAAGGCTTCAAATAAAGACTGAGTTTTCGTAAAGCACCGAACAAATTACTTACTAGATACCGAGTTGTGGCTCATTTTCTCGAATGATAAAAGTGTGATCTGTCGGTTCAAAGTGAGCTTTAACTTTTTCTTCATTCTCAATCCCTTTTATGATAACAACTGTTTCTAGTTCGTTTGGAACATCAATTTCTTGAATGTAGTTTTTAAAGTGATTGAAATCTACGTTAAAAGAGTTAAATTTCTCTTTGATTTCAGCTCCAGTTTCCCAATACAAACAATCACCAATATAGAAAAGTGTATGATTTTCAGCTTTTTCAAATGTTGCTTTATAATGTGTCTTAGATTCAAGAGGCAAAGTACACAGTTAAGCAA
>WTJX01000600.1:5293-12327 GCA_011524675.1 Cytophagales bacterium | reverse complement strand
ATCACTCATCACTCATCACTCATCACTCATCACTCATCACTCATCACTCATCACTCATCACTAATCACTCATCACTCATCACTCATTACTCATCACTAATATTTTGGTACCCACTTTATTTCATCAGCTTTTTCGTTAGCACCTATCCAACGGCTCAGCGTAAAAAGATAATCCGAAAGTCTGTTTAGGTACTGAATGATAAGCGTATCTACTTTTTGAATTTGATTGAGGGTGATAACGTTTCTTTCTGCTCTACGGCAAATGGTTCTGGCAATATGACAAAATGAAATCTCTTGATTTCCACCAGGCAATATGAAGGCAGTCATTGGTGCGAGACTATTGTCCATCGTATCTATTTCCGTTTCTAGTAGCACTATATCTTTTTGCGATAGGCTAGGGTAGTTCAATTTGGTGTTTTCTGCATCAGCGGCTAAGGCAGAACCTAGAGTAAACAGCCTATCTTGTATTTGGATGAGTGTATCTCTTTGTTGATGCAAACAAGGAAAAGAACGCAATAACCCCACATATGAGTTTAGCTCATCAACCGTACCGTAAGCTTCTATCTGTATATTGTTTTTTAGTACTCTCTTACCACCATAAAGAGAAGTTTCCCCTTGATCTCCAGTTTTAGTATAAATTTTCATGTGTTTAAAATGTGTTCAAGTATTCTCGTATTCGAGTGTTCAAGTTGAAAAAGCCTTGAGCAATGAGCTATGGGCTTTGAGTTTTTAATCATTCCCTTGTGTATCAGACTCAACCTTCAACGTTTAACCTTTAACCTGCAGCCTTCATTTTCTAGTCTTTGTTTAAGCTTTCGTATGTTTTAGAAAACTTCATAAATTCACTCTCCGTGAGGCTAAGGCTTAAGTCTTCAATGACCCCATCTGTAAAATAGGTGAGTTTGTTTTTTGCAGAGAGATAACAATAAGCAATCTTGAGTTCGTCAGAATCGGTAAAGTTTTGTATAGCAAAAGCTAATATATCGTAGGCCTCATCTACTCTATTTTCATTAGAAAGTTCGTAAGCCGCAGAGATATACATGTCCGGGTTAAATGGTGATAATGCTATTTGTTTTTGATAAAAACTAGAATCTTCATTTGCATTATCTGTAGCAAAAGGATAACCGTTGATGGTGGCAAAGTTGTTTTCGATGATGTTTTCACGAAAAGAAATCTTCGATTGTAGCTTTTCTATTATTTCATGTTGCTCCTTTACATTGCTTATTATTTTCTTGGCATAGTTGTAGTCTCTTTGATTGATTATATCTTCTAACAAATAGTTCAATAAAGAAGCTTTTCTGTCAATAGTATTCAAGGACAAGGCTACATCTATTTTTTCACTAGGAAAAAGTGTTTTGTCAAACAAGGTAGCATAGTATTTTTCTTCCACAGTACTGAGCTCCGCACTATGGTCAAGAATGCTTATCCATTTGTCAGCAACAGCTTTCCACGCTGCATCATCTTGTACATGAGGGTGCTTTAAATAATAAAGCGCTTCATCATGCTTGCCTAGGATTGCAGCAATAAAGCCTGCATAGAGCGTAGCGTCATTTATTTTTGATTTCAATTGCATCTTAGATGATTGAGACAAATAGGTAAAGGCTTTGTCATACTGCTTATGTTCGGCATGCCACATGCCCAAATAATAACGGTAACTCACCAAAAGAACATTGGTAGAGCTTCTCTCTATCTTTTCTAGCAAACGAAAAGCCGCTACTTTATTTCCTGTTTGGTAAAGATTGATCGCTTCCAAAAATTCTATACTTACATTGTAGTACATGTTTTCATCTAAATATTGGATGTCATGCAAAAACCTTGATATATCTATGTCATCACTACTCAACACTAGGTTACGAGCTAGAGCATAGCTTTCAGTAGTAAGTACCGAGTCAATGGCAGGAAGAGAAAGGTTTTCAGTTTCCTTGCCTAGTGCTTTGTTGAAAATCAACTGATTGTTCAAAAGCGGAATATTTGTTTTTTCTACCTTAAAGGCACTGCTATCTATTTCCGCATCTAAGTATAGGTTCAGCGCAAGTCTGTTAGCCTTGATTACGGTGTTTTCTGGTGCTAGGCTTAAGGCGGTATTAAAATAATGTAAGACCGAATCTGTGATATTGGTACGTGTATATGTAATAGCCATATTGTTATACAACTCAGCAGAAGTACCGAAGGTTTTTATACCTTCCTCTAGCGTCCACGTATCACGAAAGTTATATTCAAACGAGCTGTATATATTTGCCAAATTCAAATATGATGCAATAGTAGGGCTTTTGATTTTAGCATTGTTATAATAGTCAATAGCATCAGCAAGTCTATTTTCTTTCACCGCCAACTTGCCCAAGGTATAGTTGGCTTTGTGGTTTACTAAACTATGACGCAGAGATTTGTTATAATATTCGTGTGAAAGTAATATGTCGTTGCTTTGTTTGTATGCATCTGCCTTGGCAATCTCTCTTCCAGCATTCCATTGATGATATGGTGCAAATTGCTCTTTTACTACCATGAAAGCAAGTGTGATGGCTGCAAGGAGGCATGCTTTCCAAAAAGTAAACATCTTTCCCTCATACACAGCTCTATACACTTTATGCCCCATACGAATGTAAGGAATGAAGTTTGTTACTACATAGATGAAAAATACAAGCGCACTAGCGAAGTGAGCATAGACGATAATACCTGTAAAGAAGCGTTCCATAGGAGTGTTATCATTCAAATAAACCACACCTATAGTAGCAATGGTTATGATAGCACTACATAGGTAAAAAATAGCGCCATGAGGTTGGTAATTGATCAGTTTATGGAAAAGGACTTTTCTGTCTTTACTACCCCAAATGCCTAGTAAACTAGAAACAATGAGTAATACTAAGGGATGTATAAATGAAAAATTTGCGTCAATGACATGAGTATAACTAAGGTAGATGACGAGCACATTGATGATATAAACGATAGCCCCAAGGAGGTAACCCTTTGTGCTAGAATTGCCTGTAACCTCACTTGAAGAAAGTTTGAGAATCACTCTAGGGATTTCTTGCGAAACAAAAATGATAAAGATTGCAGCAAAGAGAGAAGGGACTATATAGCTATGCTGTGCTGCAAAATAAACAGCATATGACAGACTGTTTGATAATGAAACTAATAGCAGTATTCCTGTAAAAAATAATGAAATCACTAAAAACCTAAGCAAGTGCGATAGCTTTGGAAATATAGACCACAAGCTATAGGCAATAGCAACAAACACCAAGACGAGTCCAATGGTTAGCAAAGCTTTTGTTTTTGCGAAGTCGGGATATAGCAAGTCTATGCTCAATTGAGCAATAAACAATACAACGATGCCTACGATAATATAGTAAAACCATGACTTCTTTAGCTCTAGTGATGAGGAGATAAGAAACAATAGGCCCGTAAACAAAAAGCCGAGATAGATATAGCTAAATAGGGGGGAGTTCACCTGTTTTGATCCATAAAAAGCTTGCATGAGGATATGAAAGTCTTCTTTGATGGTAAAGGGAATAAAGAAACGCTCAAATTGGTGGTGTGTCAGTTGCTTTGTTACCACTTGGCTTTGTGTATCCAAAGAGATAGGCTCAAATAGCCATGTAGCATAGCACAAATAACAAATGCTTAGCAGCAGTATAAAGGCTAAAGCATGTAGAATATAATTGTAAGGTTTTCCCCATTTCAACCAAAAGAAATTTGTAATCATTTCAATACAACGTTTACTTTTTTGAAAAAAAATTAGATGCAGATAAAGCTAGAAATCTTTGCAAAGCCTTCTTTTGGTCATGCAATGATTCACTAGATAGCCCATAGTCCATGTTCTACAGACTATCGACTATTTTAAAAATTTGGCACACCGTACTTATACCTATTCTATTACCTTAGGTACTCTGAAATAGTCAGAGTCTTTTTTAGGAGCATTGACTAATGCTCTTTCATGATTTAGTGTATTGTTTACCTCATCTTCTCTCAAAACATTAGTTTCCATAGACATATGGATCAAAGGAGCTACCCCTTCGGTATCTACTTGATCTAACTGGTTCATCCATTCCAATATTTTATTCATTTCAGTAACCATTTTTTCGGTTTCTTTACCTTCTAGTTCTAATCTAGCTAGGTGAGCGATGCTTTCTACGGTTTCTTTATTAATAATCATGAGTTTTGTTGTTTTATTTCGTTAGCAATGATGTCGTATGTTTTTTGTTTTAGCGATTCTAGATCATCCTCGGTCATTCCTTTGGTCTCCAAAGGTTCATGTACGATGATTTTTGCACGCTTCATCCTATAGCCCTCTTGCCCATAGTCTGGCAAAATTATCCAATTGAACGGAATAGTAATAGGAACAATAGGGATTTGTTTTTGTATAGCCAATCGGAATGCTCCATCCTTAAAACGAATCATATTAGGTTTATTGTCATTAGGGATAGTTCCCTCTGGAAACAATACCATGCTCCTGTTATTTTCTATTGATTCACCTGCTTTCTCCAAGGCCTCTTTTCCACTTTTTCTACTTTTCCGATCTACCGTGATGTATAGTTTCTTATACATATAGCCAAACAAAGGCCATCCACCAATGGAAGCTTTGCCTATGATATTAAAAAAACCAGGGATAGTTACAAACAAAAGAGGGACATCCAAAAATGAGCTATGGTTGGCGCAAAAAACATAGTTCTCTTTGCCCTTAGGCTTAAAACGATACTCTTTCTTATACAGTACAGGTACAAAAAAGAAGGTAATATGCGAATGTATTTTATTCAAAATATGACCTAAAAACTTTGTACGCTCAAAGCTTAAGAACAATACAGTGAAGGGAAACAGGGTAATAAATAATAGACAAAAGAATAAACCAAAATAAATGGCATGTGCTTTCCGTAGGAATGATTTCATGTGTTTAAAATGTGTTCAAGTGTTCAAGTGTTCGTGTGTTCAAGTTGAAAAAGTCTTGAGTAGTGAGCTTTGAGTTTTTAATTATGTGCTTGCCTGTTGGTATTAACACCACATTCGACATTTGACCTTAGACTTTCTTTAACGCGAAACTATGTTTTTATTGCTAGTTTATAAAGAAAATAACATAATTATTTGATTCGTTCATAGATAGCAATGGTAGATAGTATCTCTAACATACCATAGAAATGATCTTCCAATGGTATCGTAAATATACGAATGCCCAAGTTTTGGTCATTATTGTACCATACTACCTGCTCATCAATGAAAGAGCCCGTCAGTACGCCATTGACAATGTAAAAAGGGATGAGAATGAATAGAAAAGAGGCATAGAAATCACCCAAAAAAGCAGCCTTATACACAAACTCTAATAAGATGATGACCGCCGATAAAGCAAGAAAAGTAGTACAGGTATATGCTTTATCAAGGTGTAGAAAAGCGGTAGGGATCAAAAAAGCTAAAAGCAAGAGCGAAACCCATTGACTATATTTTTGAAGTTTTAGTTTGGAAAACAGTACAAATACCTCGTAGATAAATACACTAGCAAAAGGAATGATAAAAAAGTAAAGTAATTCTTCTATAGGAAGTCCTGCTATATTGAAACCTGTGATATAACGCGCATTGAAACCCCAATAGCCCTTGGATGTGAAATAGACATCCCATAGAATGAAAGGAACAGCAATTATACTTATAGAGGTCAGTAGCGCTTTCCACTTACCTATATAATAGATGCGACTTTCAAAACTTCTAGCAAATGGTCCTGCAAAAGTAAAAAGTAGTAAATAAAAGTATAAAAATGGACTATCCATGACTAAGCTACTTTTGAGATCACCTTGAACTCGTGTGAAAAGTCTATTTTTTTTATGGCTAACTTAAACCAATATGTAAAGGTATCAGGAGCCTGTGCAATACGTTCTTTTATCTCTTCGATAGACAAATAAGCATACTCATGTACTTCTTTAGGATTTATCTGGGGGAGGGTATTTGTCTTTCCCAGTACGATATGGTCATACTCATTTTCTATCAGACCATTGTCAAAGTCAGTTTTGTATATAAAGCTGTTTACAGGCAATAAGTTAGTACATTTCATTCCCATTTCTTCTTGCAAACGCCTGTGTGCTGCATCTAGCAAGTTTTCTTCTGGTTTAGGGTGGCTACAACAACTATTTGTCCATAAACCTGGAGAATGGTACTTATCTAAGGCTCTTCGCTGAATTAATAATTCACCTTTATCATTAAAAATAAAGACAGAAAAAGCCCTGTGAAGTAACCCTTTTTGATGCGCTTCTAGCTTCTCCATAGTGCCAATGGCATTGTCCTTTTTATCTACCAATACTACAAAATCTTTCATTCAGATACATTTTAATGCGTTTTAAGTTTTACGTACTAGGTTATACGTCTCTATGTCTCTACGTCTTTACGTCAATACGTTTCTACGTCTGTATGTCTTTACGTTTTTTTGTCTCAAAAATTGTAAATGGTCAATCGTCTAATCGTAAATTGTATTACGTCCTATGTTTTAGGTTTTAAGTTCTACGTTCTTCTTAATATCAAGTATTAGGAAGTCCATAGTCTATGAGTTTTTAGCTGTTAGCTATTAGTTTTTTATACCTATAACACATCATATATAACCCATAACTCAATATTAATACTAAACACTAATCTCTATTAACCACTCATTCTTCATCATTAATTATTCATTAAATTAAAGCCACTTTCGTGGAATGAAGTCTAGCTCTTTACGTCCTTAGGTCTTTATGTCTCTATGTCTTTACGTTTTTTAAGTATTTAGTCGCTATTATAATGAGTTGATAGTCAATCGTTCAATCGTAAATTGAAATCGTTGTACTTTGTACCTCGTACTTCGTACTTTTCAATAAAGTTCTACTCTTGACATTCAAGCACTAAAACGTTTCACGGAAATCTCAACATCTCAACATCTCAACATCTTAAAATCTCAAAATCTTATAATCTTATAATCTCAAAACCTTATATAATATTCAATTGATGTCTTAGGTAAGACGTGAAAAAGAGAGCATATTTTTTATTATTAGGAATCCTTATTCTAGCATCTAAGATTTTACTTGGAGAGGTATT
>WTJX01000600.1:0-5283 GCA_011524675.1 Cytophagales bacterium | reverse complement strand
GGAAGTCTTCCCTTATCTCTTCTTCAATTTTTTGTTTTTCTGCTATAGAGAAATGTTGAAGCGAAACATCAGGGAAATAGCTTCTGCCCAAGCCGTCAAAATCAGCTTTGATGTCTCGTAAAAAGTTTACCTTTTGGTAAGCCGCACCCAACCTCATGGCATCTGGCTTTAATTCAAAATATAGTGTTTCATTTTTGTTACAAAAGACACGGAGACACATAAGCCCTACCACTTCGGCAGAACCAAGAATATACTCGTCATAGCCCTCTCTAGAATAAGCACTTTTGTCCAAATCCATTTCCATACTCCTGAGAAAAGTATCGATCAGCTCCATTTCGATTTTGAACTCATTAACAACCGCTTGAAAACTATTTAGAATAGGGTTGAGGCTTATTTTTTCTTTAATAGCAAGGTGGGTATCTTTTTTGAAACGGTCTAGCAACTCCTTTTTATCATATTCATGAAAAGTATCTACTATCTCATCGGCAAAGCGTACAAATCCATAGATGCCATATATCGCGTTTCTTAATTCTTTGTTTAAAAATCTAATCCCCAAAGAGAAAGAGGTGCTGTAAGACTTAGTAGTAAGCTTACTACATTTATAAGAAACATTGTCAAAAATACTTTTCATTAATTTATAGTTTAGAGTTTGTGTTTTAACCAAGTCTTCGAGTGTTGAGAGCTAAGTATTCGATAAACCACGTATTACTTTTTAGTTGTTAAAGCTTTTAATTTAGTTGTAAAGAATCTTTATAATAAGTTATTCGATACGCTATATCTTTAGTTTTGAGCATTTCCGCCCTTGGAGATTCCCCAGTAAATGAGTTGAAAATCGGACAGAATAAAATTACTGTTTGAACGAAGAGAGTTTAATTTTATTCCCGATTTTTGACTCATTTACTGGATAAGGAATCTTCACAGGCTTGATTTTTGGTTACTTTTCATCTAAGGAAAAGTAACATGAAAAAAACTAACCTTTATTACTTTTTTACCTGTAAAAGAGCTATACGGGCTCAACCGAATGCATACGTTAATAACTACTTTAACCTTAGTTTTTTCGCTCCCGCTGCGTGGAATTCATTAATTTATAGTTTAGGTTAACAACACATTTAGGTCGTGTGTATTTAGGTTACAAATGTTTTACGAGTTGCTTGGCAACTACCTCTCCCGATATAAGGGAAGGAGGGACACCAGGACCTGGAACGGTAAGTTGACCAGTAAAGAATAAATTCTTTAGTTTATTATTTCTCATAGAAGGCTTCAAGATAGCAGTCTGTAAGAGCGTATTTGCCAGTCCGTAGGCATTTCCCTTGAACGAATGATAATCCTCTATAAAGTTTTTGTGAGCATAACTTTTTTTCACACTAATGCTCTCTTTTATTTTTTGCTTTGTAAGCTTTTCTAACCTTTCGATCACCAAATCAAAAAGTTTTTCTCTTATCTCCTCCGTATCTTTTAGGTTAGGTGCCGTAGGGATCAGTATAAAAATATTTTCTTTACCCTCAGGAGCTACGTCAGGGTCAGTTTTGGACGGGCAACATACATAGAACAAAGGATCTGTAGGCCAAGAAGGTTGTTTGTATATTTCTAGTGCATGTTTTTCAAAGTCCGTATCAAAGAATAAGTTATGATGAAATAAAGCATCTACTTTTTTGTCAATGCCTAAGTAAAAAATAAGTGAGGACGGAGCCATCGTTCTTTTGTTCCAGTACTTTTCAGAGTACTTTCTATACTCTATAGGTAAAATATGTTGCTCTACATGGTGATAGTCCGCCCCCGCTACGATAGCATCAGTAGCATAAGTGTTTTTACTAGTTGTAATGCCTTTTACCTTTCCACTATGTATTTCTAGTTTAGAAACTTCTTCATTAGTGTGTATTTCTACACCTAGAGACTGGGCTAACTCAGCCATGCCTTTGGCGACAGCATTCATTCCGCCTTTTGGATACCACGTGCCTAACACAATATCAGCATAGTTCATAAGACTATAGAGTGCAGGCGTGTCTTTAGGCATAGCACCCAAGAATAAAACAGGGAACTCCATCAATTGTATGAGACGAGGATCATTAAAGTATTTGCGCACATATTTGTGCATACTTTGAAATACATGAAGAGAAAACAACCCTTTGATAAGGTCTAAATCAACAAACTCTAAGAGAGATTTGCCAGGTTTGTAAACCAATTTGTTGATGCCTACTTCATATTTGTACTGTGCTTCGTTTAAAAATTGTTTTAGTTTTTCTGCACTTCCTTTTTCAATGTCTTCAAACAATGCCAAAAGAGCATCAAAGCTAGCGGGGATATCTAGTATTTCTGTTTCGCTGTAAAAGATACGATAGGAGGGGTCTAGTCTGCTCAGTTGGTAATAATCCGAAGGTTTTTTTCCAAAATGAGCAAAAAAGCTTTCAAATACATCGGGCATCCAGTACCAACTAGGTCCCATATCAAATAAAAAATTCTTTTCTTCAAAACATCTCGCTCTACCACCAATAGTACTGTTCTTTTCAAAGACAGTAACTTTTTTTCCTAACTTACTTAGGTGAGCTGCGGCAGAAAGACCTGCAAAACCTGAACCTATGACATGAATATCGTGCGACATGTTTAACTTTTTAACGCTAAAGTGTAAATATACTTAAAAAAAAACTATGCTCTTTTTAGAAAATCAGCTAATTTCTGTCTAGCAAAAAATATCCTACTCTTTACCGTTCCTATAGGTAAACTAAGCTTGTCAGCAATTTCTTTGTACTTAAAACCCTCATACATCATTTGGAATGGGATTTTGTAAACCTCTTCCAATTTATTTACTATTTCTTTGATCTCGTTGAAGTTGGTGATAGACTCGGTAGGGGATAAGTCTTTTCTATTGGCAGTGTTTAAATAATATTGCTGCTCCGTAGTATCATGGTCTATTTTTGAGCGTATAGCTCTGTTATAACCATTGATGTAAGTATTACGCATGATCGTAAACAACCACGCTTTGATATTAGTATTTGGTTTATACTTCTCTTTGTTTTTGAGGGCTTTTAAAATGGTGTCTTGCAAAAGATCATTTGCATCTTCTTTATTAGAAGCAAATCGCATTGTCATATTTTCTAAAGCTGCGATCTGACTAGAAACGAGTGTATGAAATTGTAATGCTGTCATCTTTCTTTTTGTTTAATTATTATACAGTAAAGTTAAACAGTAAAGTTTTAATGTTCAAGTTATTTTAAAATATATTAAACAAAATGTTCTTGACTCTCTTTTGTCTTATGTATAATCCTTTATTTTAGTTCGAAAATTAAACAAAATGACCTTTTTTGATTAATGTGTTCAAAAAGTGTGAGCACTCGGTGGGGAAAGCACTTCTTTGGTTTATGATCTATAGAAAATATATTTCAAGCGTTTTTACAAAAACTTATTATTTCTATCTTTGGAATTGAATTTGTAAGTGATAAGCATTTGGCATCTCCGTATTCATTTGATAAACTATTTATCGAAGGCTTTGCAAAACCTTATTAGAAGGCTTTGCATAACTAAGATTTCGTGCTTAGTCAAGGCTTTCAACATTTTAAAAACGCAGTTTACTGATTGTAAATGAGGATTTTAAAATGTTGTATAATGCCGAATAAGTGCAAAAGGTGGTTTTGCAAAGCCTTCTATTATGCAATGTCTCCTAAAGTCAATAAGTTTTAGCTTTCTTAGAAGCTAAAACTCAATACGTGCTTTACCGAATGGATCCTTATTATTATTTATTTCACCAAAAGACATAGACATGATGAAAAAAGTTTTCTTATTCGTTTTCTTTTTAACTACCTTATTTTCACTTAAGGCTTACGAGATAAAAGTCTCAATAGAAGGTACAGAGAATCAGTATTGTAGATTAGCTTTTTATTATGGAGACAAACAACTTTTGAGAGACTCTACATTGATGGACAATAAAGGTGTAGGTGTTTTTCAAAAAGACGAAGTCCTAGAAAATGGTATATACTTGATCGTTCTGCCCAATAATAAATATTTAGAGTTATTGATAGACGATACAGACCAAGACTTTTCGCTGACGACAGATACAACTGCTCTTGTGGATGACCTTAAAGTAAAAAATGCCAGCTACTCTACCACAACCTTTGTCGATTATATCAAATATCTCGCAAAAGCGAGTAAGGAAGCAAATAAAATATGGCTTCTAAAAGATGGAACTAAGAAAGAAAAGCTTACCGATGAAGAACGCAAAAAAATCTCCTTGATAGATAAAGATGTTAAAGAATACAAAGCTGCATTGATAAGCCGTCAACCTACTTCTTTGGTGGCAAGCATTGTAAAGTCCACAGAAGAAATAACAGTACCCAAAGATTTACCGAAAGACGCTCAATGGCTCTATTTCAGAAATCATTATTTTGATAATATCAACTTTGCAGAAGTAGGACTTTTGCGTACTCCTATTTTTGATAAAAAGTTTAAATACTTTATAGATAAGCTCAATTATCAAATACCAGATTCAATGATTGTTGCTTCTGATATGATCATAGGAAAAGCCAAGGCAAACAAAGAGGTATATAAATATGTAGTTTCTAACTTGACCAATAAATTTGCCAATTCAAAAAATATGGGCATGGATGAAGTATTTCATCATTTGGGACAAAAGTACTATTTAGATCAAGAAGCTTGGTGGGTGGACTCGACCACCAAACAAAAAATTTATGAGAGAGTCATCAAAGTAAAGTATAACCTTATCGGTAATAGGGCAGTACCATTTTCTATGGTTGACTTAGATGGTATCAAACATAAGCTATACGATGTACAGGCAGAATATACTATATTGGTTTTTTGGAGCTCTTCATGTGGTCATTGCAAAAAGACTATGCCACTCATCAAAGATATTTACGAAGAGTATAGAGATAGAGACGTAAAAGTAGTAGGTGTAAATATTGACAAAAAAGAAGAGGACTGGAGGAAATACCTAGAAAAAAATGACTATGACTGGCTAAATCTGTGGGACGGAAATAACCTCACAAACTTTAGGACGTTTTACAATGTAGATAGTACGCCAATTATTTATGTTTTAGACCAGCAAAAAACCATTATAGCTAAGCGTATAGACCCAGATACATTAGAGAAAATTTTAGAAGATAATATCAACTAGGAGAGCTAAGTAGTTGTTCAAAGCCTTCTTATGAGCTATGGGCGGTAAGCCCATAGCTTAAAACTTATCGCCCACAACATTTCTTATACTTTTTACCGCTACCACATATACAAGGGTCATTTCTACCTATTTTGTCATTTTTTATGATAGGAGTATCATAC
>WTJX01000606.1 GCA_011524675.1 Cytophagales bacterium | reverse complement strand
CCTGTGAGAATTACCTTTTCGTTTTTGACTGCTTCATAAGACACTGGATTCTTTTGTGTTCCTCCATCTTCTACACCAAACCGAAGAGCTGTTTTTAATCTATATACCCCCTCGTGAATAAGTACTCGGCAAGGTTCTCTTCCTATGCGCCCACTAGACCTTAGCGTCTCTTTTGCCTTCTCTATTGTCAAAAAAGGACTGGATAGCGTCCCTTTATTTCTATCCGATCCATTGCTTGCAACATGAAGTTCAAATGCTTGTGCCGTAAACAAGCAATGAAACACAAGAATTGACACGATTTTTTTTAATGATACCTTCATATTTAAACTATTCATGCTTTAGTAATTTTATAAAAATGCTCTACGCTTATATACAATCATGCTTTGTTACAAAACATTTGGTTACCCATGAAACAATGAGCAAAAAACATATCCCTTCGGTAAACCACCTGTTATATTTTAGCTTTTCTTGATTTTTCACTACTGACATCCGAGAAAAAAAATGCTTACAAATTGAAGCTCTTTAAAATAAGCTATACGGTATAATTACTGTATCCCCCTACAGGCTTTATTTTTCATGAATAAAACAGGGGGTATTTTTCGTACTTTTGAAAAATCGCTTATTATGAAGAGTATAGGCGTATTTTTTCTTTATTTAAAATTTAGTCGGACGCCAGTAATTCTTTTATACCACTTTCGTGGAATAAAATCTAGCTCTATAGAGTATTTAGTTGCTAGTATCTGGTATCTAGTATTAACTAGTCCATTCCATGAGCTTTTTATTTAACTACTAATCACTGTAAAAACCCCCTTCATTTTTTAATTACTTTAATTTCTTCATTTATTTGATAAAAGGTATATACAACCAAGCCACACTACTACCCCTCTTTAATCATTAATCCCTCCCCGCATACTGGCTCGTCGCTTAAAATAGACTAAGGTCTATTTTCTTAACGCTTCCGCCCTCTCTTTTGCCACTTTCGTGGAATATTATCATGCCTTTAACATCTTTTGTCTCAAAAGTCGTTGTACTTTGTACCTCGTACCTTGTACTTTATAATAAAGCATTAAAACGTTCCACCTTTAACCTTCAACGTTTGACTCATTACCCATAACTTTTAATTCTACTTCACCAACAGCTTTCTAAAGCTAGTCAAATCCCCTTGCTTAATTTTTAAATAATAGACGCCCGAAGGAAGTGTAGAAATATCCAATGTGTTTTCTTTGATTGCTAAACCTTTAAATTCTTTAGTAGCAATATCTTGCAGCTCTATGTGTATGTCCCCTATATGCTTAGAGGTAATATTAATGATATCAGAAGAATACACAGGGTTTGGATATACATTGAAAATGCTATCACTTGCTGGACTCAATATGGTAGCACTAGAGGTAAATACATCACTGCAAGGCTCATATTGGTGTACCCCCATATCCACCGTAGCACACGAAGGATCTATTTCGTTTGAATAATAATCCTTTGACGGTCTCGTTGTCAATACTAGTCCGATGGCTTTAGCCTTAGATTCATTTTGTATCTGATAGCCAGAAGGTCCATTGCCTACGGACAAAAAGAAAGGATTCCCTATCGTTTTTTCTGTTTCATTTGGTGCATCGGCTACTTCATTGCCAAAGTATAGGTTATGAGACATTGTATTTTGTGTAGAGCTTCCATAGTCATGAAAGCTATTCGTTCCAAGGTTGTAAATGATATTATTGTGATATGCCGCTTGGTCAGAAGATGCTCCTCCCCATTTCTTGTTCCAAGCTATTTTTGTATCACTTTGAGTATCATCAATGAAGATGGTGTTGTTATGAAAAACCGTACGCGTAGCATTGCCCGATGTTTTCAAAATAAACTTACCATCGCTAGGATGTGGAAATTTACCATCTCTTTCTATGATATTATAACGAACTACACCCAAGTCGTTGAATCTTCCAGAAGTAGGGTCAGAGCCACCTGTTACGAGTAAGCCATAGTCATTGTCATGCAGGTAATTATATTGTAAGGTACATGTTTTGGTTCTAAAGTCTATATCAGGACCGCCAGCGTCATTGTCACCTATATTGGCTTTGGTGAAAGCAAACTCATTATATTCCATGATGCCATTATCTACGTTAAAAAAGAAAGCAGCATTACCAGACTCTTTGATAGAGCAATGATCAAAGAGACAATGCGTAACCAAGGGCGCATCTGCCACCCTCATGATAAGGGCGTTTGCTCCCGTCCTCTCAAAAGTAGTATTGCTAACCACCATGTTTGTACTAGCAGTCCAGTCTGTATTTTCTGTAAGCAAGCGCGTATCATAGGCAGAAACATTTGACACACCTGTTCTATCTACATCATGTATGTGACAGTCGTCTATAAGTATATCATTGAAATAAGTAGGGATGTCGCTACCAAAGTTATGAACTTCTATGAATATGCCACCATTGTTTTTGTCATGTATGTTACCGTTTACACCATGAATTTCCAAATGCTCAAAGTGTAAGTGATTGACTGCACCTACATCATTGGCTTCTATAAGAATACCACACTTATCAGAGTTTGTACCAGCGTATTGTGCAGGCAATGTTAGCTCAGCATAGTCAGTTTTATTTTTTGTCTCCCAATCATCAATCATGATTCCTTCCTCTTCGCTAGGATCATAATTTGTAATATTCAAATCATGAATTTCCCAATACTGTTGATTGCTGAGATGTATGGTACAGTAAGTCGTCTGACTCGGATTGATACTACATGACACTTTGCCTTCCCCGTTGATGATAGGTTTTTCACCTTCACCATACCGACCTATAGAGATAGGTAGTTCTGCTGTACCTGAGCCTTTAGGCTTTATAGCCCCCGTCCATGTGTCCCCCGCTTTAAAAAGTATTTGATCGCCTGCTACAAAAGTAGTAGTATTGATATTGTCAAGTGTTTTCCAAGCTGTTTCAGGAGTATAACCCGTATTATTATCATCTCCATTACTATTGTCTATATAGTACTTACCGTCGTATATGTCCGTAATGCCATATATCAAGCTAAGCGCCTTATCTGCATAGCGTCTGCCTAGTTCTCGCTGAGCTTCAGAATCAAAGTGAGTAAGGTCGGGAGCGTTTAAGTCTTCTGTCTCGGCTACTGCTGTATGGGCTACTAAGGTAGGAAGAGTAAGTATGTTTTGATTAAAAGTTTCGTTATCATCCCTTAATTGGCTCAGCTGCCCAGCAATAAAAGGCATCTCAGGCATATTGAGGGTATCACGCCAATCATTGATAAAATTACTAAGGCTAGAAAGATAAGACTGATAGTTTCTATTTGTTTCTCCTTGATGCCATATGATACCCTTGAAGGTCGTATTAGGCAAGCTCAAAGCAGCTTGTAAACGATCATATGCCTCTTCAAAGTAACGGTCTTCGTCTCCTTTCGTCCAACTAAAGATAGAACTACCACCTCTAGCATTGACCACCAGCCCTAGCTGATTGCCTGTCTGTTCTTGAACTTTTTTGGCAAACGTATAAGCATAGCTTAACCCCTGCATGCTTAAGTCCTTTCGGATAGTGGAGTAAGCATTCAATGGATTTTGTGCCTGCTCCCATT
>WTJX01000670.1 GCA_011524675.1 Cytophagales bacterium | reverse complement strand
AGTCAGAACGGTGGATACCTAGTCATACGGCAGTCTGCTTACACAAGGAAGGAAGGGTACTGAAAGTAACTACTAGCGATGATAATAAAATGATTCTAAGGACTTATAAATAAAAGGGTAAACATTCGGTGAACTAAGTCTTAATTTTTATGAGCTTTTGGCTTTCATGTATTAGCTGTTAGCTTTTGTAATGAGCATATAAGTGCTAAAAGGTTTAACCTCCAAAAGTATTATTGAAAAATCATGAAAAGCTAAAACACAACACGTGATTTATCGAACGGTGATATAAAAAAAGCCTTACATTAAAGATTAGTGTAAGGCTTTTTTTAGATACTAAATATTCTTATAAAGTGGGCTACCAACTAATAAGGAAAGTATAACTATCGTGTTTTCTAAGTTCTAAGGCTTCAGGAGAATCATCTACCACTACATTAGGTTCACTACCAATAGGTGAAAACCTAGAAACAAACTCAGTAATTACTCCTAAAACAAGCTTCCAAGGATAAGGAGAAGTATGTTGTACAACGCTCTTACGATTCTCTTCATCAAAACTCACTACCTCATAACAACCTACACCATCTAATAATTGTCCTGTTTCAGGGTTAAAAGCAGGTTGATCGTTAACTTTGTGATTCATATGATACCCAATATTCAATGAGTGTAACGCCTCTTCTAAACTATTCATCGGTGGTAACATAGCTGTCTCTATAACGGCCTTACCCGTCAAAAAGAGGTTAAACTCACCCAAGTCTTCGCTAATTTCTTGAAAGGCATTGAGCCAATCTTGCATCTTGAACCATTGCCCATTATTGATGTCTATATTATGCTTTAGAAGAATCTTATTTCTTATATCTTTCCCTACTTTCAAACAGTTTACCACAGACAAAATTGCTTCCAAATTCACCTCTGCTGTTTCGTCATATACCTTATACTGAGCCATCCTATTATATATTGGTGATGATAGATACGTTTTTTACAAAAATATGAATTATATTCTTGATGCATCTAACAATTTTATATTTTTTTTTTCAAAAATAATATATTCTTATTCTTTGAAAAGGCAAATATGGTATCTATCCGATAAACTAAGTGCAATTTTCTTGATTTTTCACTAAACACTTTCTGTAGCTAGTCGAGTATTTTAAATTCCACACGTCTATTTTTCTGTCTTCCTTCTTCAGTATCATTAGTAGCTACTGGTTTTGTAGAGCCAAAACCCAAAGATTTCATTCTACTGTAGGCTACTTTCTTTTGTAATAAATAGTTCATAACACTTCTTGCTCTATTACGAGACAGTGCTAAGTTAGACGACTCACTACCCACATTATCCGTATGTCCTGAAATTTCAATTTTTATATTCTTATGAGTACCATTCATAATGGATGCAAGCATATCCAACTCATCAAATGATTCTTGTTTAAGCGTACTTTTTCCAGACTCAAAGAAAACATTATTAAGTGTAACAGCACTTAGTTTACCCTCTGAATGTTCTTTTATTTGCTCTACGATAGTAAGCGGCTCTTTAATTCCTTCAGGTTCTTTATCATTTACCACCACCACTTTAGGCTTAGCCTCGTAGATCAGACTTTCTTCTAAGAGTGCCGTAAGGTCGTCAAGTGTTTGATCTTTGCAGGCATAAAATGCTAAATCATCCAAGATAAAATCGTTTCCTCTTGGTCCATAATCAAATTGATTGACAAGTTTAATCTTTACCTTACCAGAAACTGTAGCTTTCCAATTGTATTTGTATTGTTTCCATTTACATGTACCTATTTGTGAATGTTCTACAGTACCAAGTACTTTATCATTAATAGCAACATCAAAGGTGATGGGACCAGAACCAAGATCTCTCAATGTAGCTACATAAAATGATAAGTTGTACATTCTACCTTTTACCACTTCTACCTCTTGCCCCCAAATAAGTGCGCCTACGTTGTCATCACCATCAATGACCATCATAGAATTGTCTTTTTTATCCCATCCAATGCAAGAAGAAAAATCTTGATTGGCATAGTAAGGGTTTAGCTGTACAGAAAACTGCCCTGGGTCTAGTTTTATTTCTATAAAAAAACTACGTCTAAATTTATAATCCGAATCAAAAAACTTATCTCCGTAATTGAATGCACCATCTTGAATGAGATTATCTCCGTCCGTAATCATAGTCCTAGGACACTGTGCATTTACTACTGTAAGCATGCTTACAAACAGTAAGCTTAAAAAAAAGTGAGTCTTCATTTATTTTAATTTGTCTGTTTCGTTTTTTATTATGTCAGCTTCGTTTGCAAAATAACTTATCATTACTCTTTCATTGAGTTGTATGCTTTCTTTTCTCATATCCTTTCGGATAGGGTATCTATACCCCATACCTTTAGCCCTTATTCTTTCAGCATTTATACCTTTTTCTACTAAGTATTTTTTGATAAGGTTAGCTCTAAGCTGCGAGAGTTTCTTTTGTTGTGTTTTAGTTTTTTCTGGTACACCATTATGCACCATAATTTTGATATTAACTTTTTTAGCTTTAGTTAGCTGCTGTATTATAGCATCTAAATATTGAAAAGAACTTGACTTAAGGGGTGGTTTGTTTGGTGTAAATTGTATTCCCTGTACCCTCAATTGCTTTTTCGGATCAAATAAGACAAACTTTTCTTCATCATAGTCAACCTTATCTCTTATGACTACAACCTCTTTTTTGATAAGGTCTTCGGGTCTTACACATTCTTTGAGCTTTATATCATCTAGTACAAAGTCGTTTCCCCATCGTTCATCTTCTACATTTTGTATTTCTAAGTTTGCAATTTTGCTATCACCAGAATTCCAAAGCGAACCAAAGTGTCTCCAATCACAGGTATCTTCAGATGCCAAAATAGCCAATTCCTCTTTGTTAGCATAGAAACCAAATTCTGTCATTACCCCATCCCAACAACATACTGCTGAAAAATTTGCCTCATAATAATAATTTGTATTTGGTTTCACCTTAACATTTTGTTGCCAAATATTTACTTGCTCATAATGACCGTCTGCTGCCAACATAGGGTTATGCTCTCCTTTTGGAGATAAACATTCTGCAAACACGGAAAGTATATAATTGGCGTTGTGTACAATATTGTATGTTCCCCATGGCTCTACAAGTGGATTAGTCCAATGATACTTTCTTACATACCTGTGATCGGAAGTAAAACCTATGTTTCCATAATTAAAGTCCCCATTGAACACAAGGTTAGTGTCTTTTAATACATAGCCATCTGGGCATTGTGCAGATATATAAGACCATGAACAAGGGAATAATAAAAAAACGACTATTTTTTTTATCATGAGTGATTTGCAAGTTTATTTAAAAGTCAGTTTTAGATTCATCCATTCGCTTAAAAAAAAAGTATTTTCAAGACTATACGTAAAAAATCTTTCTTGTGTTAAAACGTTGTTACTTAACAAATCGCCTATATCACTAAGCAAACGAAAATAAAAATAAGTTAAAAACTAAATCTATAACTATAAAAACAAAGAAAAGAAAAAAAAAGGAAAAGAAAAAGTAATTGTAATAAATACACTAAGATAGAAATAAACTTGTAATCATCTCTTAAT
>WTJX01000075.1:2238-3583 GCA_011524675.1 Cytophagales bacterium | reverse complement strand
GATTTACCTTTTTTAAATATTTCGTATCCACCTTTATTATGAACTATTTCTTCATTCTTGTTTTCTTTCTTAGCTTCTATAGATTTCTCCAACAGGCTTACATAATTTTCTCCATTAATATCTTCTAAGCTCTTATTTTTGATAGAATAAAAATCATCACCATACTTTAAGTAAACACCATGTATGCTTTCTCCTTTAGAAACTTTTTTAGATTTATAGTCACCCAAATAAGATAGGCTGCTCTTTTTCTCAATATCCTTTGATTGGGTATTTGCTGTATTAATTTCAGTTGAAAGTTTACCATAATAAGTTGAAACAACAGAGTGATACGTATTATTACCTTTGGCAATCAAATCAAGGTTTTTCTCCATTTCCTTCGTAAAGGAATAATCCATGAAAGTACCGTTGAAATACTTTTCTAAATATTCAACTAGTTCAATGCCTGTTTCTGTGCATTGAAGCACACCTTTTGCGCCACCGACCTTTGATGAAAAAGTAGATTCTTTTTTACCACCATTGGGAGTAAATACAACCTTGTTCAATTGTACTTTAGTAGCTTCAATATTAACTTCATGTACATAGGAGTTTTTTAAAATAGTCTCTATAATACTAGCGTAAGTGGAAGGTCTTCCAATACCTTTTTTTTCTAATGCTGCAACTAGCGTTGCTTCATTATACCTTGGCTTTGGTGATGATATCACCTCTTTACATTCAATTTCATTTAAAGACAAAGAATCACCTACTTTTATTGGTATTGTAAGCTCTCTATCCTCTTTGTCCTTTTTCCCTTCAATATTTACTTCAGAATATATTTTAGTAAAACCTTCATCTTTTACTCTAGTGAAGGTAGAGAGGAAAGTAATGTCTTTGTTGGTAGTGTCTTCTAAAGTAACTTTTGTGATTGCTGAAATCTTTGGTTTAAAAAAAGTGGCTAAGGTACGCAGGCGTATCAATTGATATAATTTGTCGGCATCATCTGAAATGTCTTTTGCAGAAAGTCTATTTAGGTCAGTAGGTCTTATAGCCTCATGTGCTTCTTGTGCGCCACCTTTGGTGCTATACTTATTTTCAAAGTAATCACTACTATTATAGTGAGTATGTACATACTCTTTTGCAGCATCTTTAAATTCATCTGAAAATGTGACACAATCAGTACGCATGTAGGTTATGTATCCTGTTTCATAAAGCTTCTGCGCGAGTTCCATTGTTTTACTAGTTTTAAATGAAAGCTTTGCTTTAGCCTGCTGCTGCAACAGAGAACTGGTAAAAGGCGAAGGAGCTTTCGTTTGTTTATCTTCTTCTGTTTTTTCAGAAACAGTAAAGTTATGATTGCAGGAATCGGATA
>WTJX01000075.1:0-2228 GCA_011524675.1 Cytophagales bacterium | reverse complement strand
TCTTTAGTAAGATCATTTTGGTATTTACCAGTAATTTGATTGCCTTGTATATCAAAAATACCGTTGGCAGTCCATTTTTTCTCTTTATTGTGATGAGTAATTTCTTTTTCTCTGTCATATACAAGCTTACAAGCAATGCTTTGCACACGCCCAGCAGACTTACAATTGGTTTTTTTCCAAAGAAGTGGAGAAACTGTAAATCCTGTGAGTCTATCAGAAACCTGTCTTCCTTGCTGTGACCTTACAAGATTCATATTTATTGCTCTTTTATTATTTAGAGCTTTATGAATCGCAGTTTTTGTAATCTCCGTAAAAGTTATACGGTTTTCTAAACTGAGGTCTAAGCCTAAGAGGTCAGCAACATGCCAGGCTATGGCTTCACCTTCTCGATCATCATCCGTTGCTAGAATAACTTTCATCTTAGAAGCATAATTTTCAATTATGCTTAACGGTGTTCTTTTTGTAGGAGTAACTACAAAGTTTAAAGAAAAGTCTTTTAGATTAACACCTAGCTTTCCATTTCCTTTTTCTAACTCACGGAGATGTCCGTAAGATGCAACTACTTTATAATTTGGACCTAAATATTTTTCTATAGTAGGACATTTCGAAGGTGATTCTACAATGACTAATATTTCTTGCATAATAATATGGGGTTTAAATTAAAATTTATGTTTAATTTTTTTAGTTTCTCTGATACCATCTTTATGATATTTTAAAAGATCATTCCAATCTTTCAATTTCAAGTTAGATTTACCTTTTGCATCTTTTAGATGTGGGACATCAAGATTATTGGAATTAATAAAAAGGTGAGAGAGGAGTTTATAGCTCATTATATTGGTATTGAAAGTAAACTTGTTGTTGTCTTCAATACTGGCAGAAAATCTATTGTTAGAGTTTTTACTGATACTGATGGAGTCAAGTTTTTCACTTATGTGGTCAAGAGTTTTTAAAAACTTGTCTTTGTCTCCCTCTTTAAATTCTATGGTAGATACTTTACCATCTTTAGAAATAGAGAATGAGTAATCTGAGAAACCTAATTCTGATGCGATGTTTAAGCTAAACAAATGACCAGCAATGTCGTTGTCGTTCGCTAAATGAAAGCTGTTTATATCACTCTTGTACTTTTGATAAAAGCTTGCTAAGTCTTTGAGCTTATCATTATATAATGTGCCTTGGAGACTAATGTAAAGAGGGTTATTTACTAAGTCTTTTTTTTCACTAGTTATGTTTTTGTATTCAAAATGGGAATAAGCATCTATAGTGCTTTCCACTATGATTACGTCAAATGGCTTGTCAGTATTAGCATTAGAAAACCAAATACCATTACTAAAATTTGAGTTTTCAGCTTTACCTTTTATATAACCATTTTTACGTTCAAGTCCGATAATCTTCTTTTCTGGTGATAGTATGTCTTTGATATGATAAAGAGGAAAGGCGATACAATGATATGTGTTCCCATTACTAACCTTTATTTTTGTGTTGTAAGAGGTGTTTTTAAAAATATCGTTATTATACGTTTCTGGACTAATCTTTCTCTCTACGGTTAATAGAGGACTGCTTGTAAGCTCGTTCAATGGAAAAGGATAGCTAAAAGGTTTGTTTTCTTGTTGGGCTACATTTGGAGTAGCTTTTTGAGCTTTGTAATTAGGGTTAGATTTTAAAATACCTAGTTCATCGCTAAGTATGCTCAATAATTCATGTTCATTTTTTCCTTGTTTTTTTTTTATAAAGTCAATGATAGAGCCAGCATCATTATTTTTATGGTCTTTATACATCCAGTGACCAGTACGTTTTCCTTTGTAAATATGGATTTCATTTGAAGGGTTGCCAACTTCTATTAGAGGATTTGGTTTGGCAGAGTTTTTTCTGCGATACAGACCTGTATCTATAATATATCTCTCTAAGTCAATATCTCTTTTGGCTTTATCGTAATCTATTGTCATATCAAATAATTTGTAGTGGGAAAAGTGGGAAAGAGGGATAAGAGCTATATCATTCAATTACTTGGAAATACATCTATTTTCATTAGCTTATTATCAGATAGTTTCATAGATAGATTTCTTTCACCGTCTTTTTCCCATAGGTCAATAATAATGAGTTTATTTTCCGATAAACTGAATTTTTTAAAAACATATGTTTTTTGAATATAGCTTTTTTCTAGCACTTCGGTAAGCTTTTCATTGCTTTCATATAGTATGTTCAATTCTTTTTCATCTTCTGTATAGTTT
>WTJX01000369.1 GCA_011524675.1 Cytophagales bacterium | reverse complement strand
AAACCTGAACACCTAAACACAAGAACACCCGAATACTTGAAAACTATGACTCCATCACAAAGCAAAGCCCTAGCCACACAAAGTACTGCCTTAGTAGCCTACGAACCCAAGTCGCAAGCCCCTTACCGCTTGAATACCGTGACCCCAAGGAATATGGCGTTTGAGCTACAAAAGGCACTCAACAAGATCACCCAAAAGCATGGCAACCTAGACGAGTATGTGCGTCAACACCTACAGTATGCAGACAAGCAAAGCCTATGGAAAGCCCTTGGAGCAGAGCAGGTAGATTCTGTGGCGATGTACCTGCATCAGTTTGAGCAAAATGCAGGCATCATCATTGCCGACCAAACAGGCATCGGCAAAGGCAGGCAAGCAGCAGCCGTCATACGTCATGCCGTACTCAATGGCTATCTCCCTATCTTCTTTACACGCAAGCCCGACCTCTTTAGCGATATGTACCGCGACTTGCAAAACATTGACTTTGCAGACAAAGTGAATCCCTTTATCCTCAACACCGACAGTCATGCCAAAGTAAAAGATAGTCATGGGCATGTAGTATTTTCTCCTTTGAGCAAGACGGCACAGTATGAGAAGATCGTAAGAGAAAAAGAAGTGAAAAGCGATAGCAGGGAAGCCAAGGCGTGGTACGAAAAAAATAAGATTCCCATGCCCGACTTTGAAGAGCAAAAAATACTCACCCTACGAGAACCCATCGACTTTCTGCCCAAGCCTTACAATGTCATCTTTAGCACCTACTCACAGATACAAGCAGCCCAACTCTATAAGCGCACATGGCTGGCATCTCTAGTCTCTCGTGGCGTTGAGGGAAGCCAAACCTATAAAAAAGTAGTTTTTGTGTTGGACGAATCGCACATGGCAGGGGGCTACGATGCCATCATAGGAAAATGGATACGCTCGGTACTCCCTCACAGTAAATCATGCTGTTACCTCAGTGCCACCTTTGCCAAATATCCCGAAGTGATGCCTCTCTACAAACAAAAAACAGCCATTCAACATACAGGGCTAGACAATACTAGCTTTGTATCTGCCATGAAAAAAGGAGGTTTGGCATTGCAAGAGATTGTAGCGTCCAACCTAGCCGAGAGCGGTCAACTAATCCGACGACAACGCTCTAGCGAAGGCATCAAAGTAGTATATCAGACCCTTGACCAAGAGCCAGAACGAAGCAAAAACAGGCAAAGTGTAGATACCATTATTGCACTCATGAACAAAGTAGTACGCTTTGAAGAAGAATACATCAGCCCACATTTGGCATTCTTACATGAGCAAGCAAAAAAGATGGGAGATCAGATGAAAGACAGTCCCTCCAGTTTAGGCGTAAAGCAGTCTCCTTATTTTTCGCGTGTCTTCAATATCGTGGATCAAATGCTCTTTAGCCTCAAAGTCAAAAAAGTAGCAGAGCAAACACTAAAGCTACTCAGAGAAGACAAAAAGGTAGTGATTGCTTTTAAGTCAACGATGGGTTCATTTTTGGCAGACCTCAAACTAGCCAGTGGTGATGCCTTGCCGATGGAGCAACTAGACTTTTCGCGTACCCTTATCAAAGGCTTAGATTCCGTATTTTACTATAACTATACCGACATAACAGGGAATAAAACACGCGAAAAAATTGAGCTTGAGGAATTGCCTGATAGTGCAGAAGAAACCTATCACGCATTGAAAAAAGAAATGGCTTTTGCGACTACTGACCTGACCATTTCGCCTATAGACGAATTGATACACTTGATTAGCTCAGAGAAGAAAGACAAAGGTTTGGGAGGGCATCACGGAAGTCATTTTACCGTAGCCGAAGTAACAGGCAGAAACCAACGCTTGCGTTTTGAAGATGGGCAGGCCATCGCACAGGGCTTTCGTTCCGATACCGAAAAATCATTTCGCCTGTTCAATCAAGGAGAGTATGATGTATTGCTCATCAACCAAAGCGGTAGCACAGGCTCATCGGCACATTCTTCCAAGGACTTTGCAGACCAAAGAGTACGTTGTATGCTCATCCATCAGTTTGAACTAGACATTAACGTAGAAGTACAAAAAAGAGGACGCATCAACCGTACAGGGCAAGTGAACCTGCCCGAATACTACTACATCGTTAGCGACATCCCTGCCGAACAACGCTTGATGACGATGCTCAAAGCGAAACTAAAATCCTTAGATGCCAACACCACAGGTTCACAAAAGACAAGCGAAGAGAGCTTAAAGAGTAAAGACTTGTTCAATAAATATGGTGATAAGGTGGCGTGGGAATGGGTGAACGAAAACAGGGAACTGACCCAAAAGATGGGTAATCCTACCTACAGACGAGTCAAGAAAAGAGGTCGTATGATTTACGAACGTAATTTTTCATCAGAGGGAGCAATGAAGCAACTGACAGGCAGAGCAGGGCTATTGAGCGTGGCGCAACAAACAAAACTCTATGATGAGCTTTTTGCTGCTTATGAAGATCAGATCGACTATGAAAAGCAAAATGGTACATATGACTTGGAAACGGAGTTTTTAGCACTAGACGCAGAAGTGAAAGCGCATTATCTTTTTGAAAAAGGCAAAGGCGGTAACAGTCCTTTTGGTCGTGATACGATACGAGAGGTATGTATTGTAAATAACCTCAAACGTCCCTACAGTAAGGCACAGCTAGAGCAAGCGATTATAAAAGCTCTTGACGGTAAGAAAGCCGAGCAGGTACAACAGCAGTTGATTAAAGAGATCAATCAGGCTTACCCAAAGCTCATGAAAGAACGCTTGGGCAAGCGTCAAGAGGTCATAGACAAGGTCGAAAAAGAATATGAGGAACTTCCCGAACTGGGAAGCCATAATACGGAAAAAGAAAATGAGCGTTTAAAAAGACAACATGAAAAATTTAAAGAGCTTATCAAAACAAAAAAGGCTAACCTTACTACTTTTCATAAGGCTCTCAAAGAAACGCAACATACGCTCATACAGTTTTTTACTACTTTTCTGATTGGTGAAGGGGTACTCATACCTAGCTTTGGCGAAGTGGCTGCCACCCCTGCTGTTTTTCTCGGTTTTCATATCGACAAGAAATCCAAAAACCCTTATACCCTCTCAAAAGTAAGCCTTCGCTTTGCCATCAGCGATAGCCGTAAGGTAATGAACTACAAATGCAGTGGCGAGCAAGAAATGATGCTTTATGGCATTGAAAAAAAGAGCCAGTCGCTCAGTCAAGAAGAAAAGCAAAACATCTTACTCGATTGGAATGAGCTAGTAAAAAACACTTCTGCCAAAAGGCAAAAAAGGCACATCCTCACGCAAAACATTGTAGGGGCATCCAACAGGATAGGTAGCTTAAACCGCCTCATCAAATACAATACTACTACAGGCGAAATCAAAAACGGCATATTCATGCACATTGACTATGGTAAGGAAGGAGAAGACAAAAAATCTTTTTATCCGATTTCGGATGCTTACCAATACATACGAGCATTGAAGGAAAATGAGTTTTTTGCAGATCACCAATTAAACGTCCGTTTCAAGCGTCTAGGCGGTGCATTGTACGAGCTTGCCATACGCAAGGCGGGCAACTTTGAGATGTTTACAAGCAAGAACATTT
>WTJX01000287.1 GCA_011524675.1 Cytophagales bacterium | reverse complement strand
CATTTAGAACTAAAGCGAACAATTTTTAAGTTTAAATAAGGTAGGTTTGTCAGTATGAAAAAATTATGTTATTCGTTATCACTAACTGTATTATTAGGTTGTACATCATTAACTAAAGAGTCTAACGCTACCACCATTTCTACAACTATACAAAAGCCTAATGTCATCATCATTTATGCTGATGATCTAGGCTATGGAGATGTAGGTTTTGCGGGCGCGAAAGGCGTATCAACACCTCACATAGATTATTTATCTAAAAATGGTCTTACTTTTATGGACGGTCATTGCTCCTCAGCCACTTGTACACCTTCAAGGTTTTCTCTGTTGACAGGGAATCATGCGTTTAGAAAAAATGCACGCGTACTGCCTGGTGATGCCCCCCTTCTCATAGATACTAGTGCCACTACACTAGCATCTATCTTTCAAGACAAAGGCTATACTACAGGCGTTATAGGTAAGTGGCATTTGGGCTTAGGCGATGGTCATTTGGATTGGAACAAAACGATCTCTCCAGGACCAAAAGAAATAGGCTTTGAGTATAGCTTTTTAATTCCTGCTACAGGAGACAGAGTACCTTGTGTATATGTAGAAAATGGAGATATCTACAATGCTGACCCTAAAGATCCTATAAAAGTTAATTATAAACGTAATGCTTTTGGTGTAAAAAGTGGGCTTGATAACCCTGAACTTCTAACGTTGGAATGGGCTCATGGACATAATCAATCAATCGTAAACGGAATAAGTAGAATAGGCTATATGCAAGGTGGAGAGTCTGCATTATGGAAAGATGAAAACATGGCAGACACTCTAACCGATAAGGCAACGCAGTTTATAGAAAAAAACACCAATCAACCCTTCTTTTTGTACTTTGCTTTTCATGATATACATGTGCCTAGAGTACCACATCCACGCTTTGTCGGTAAGAGTAAGATGGGGTCGCGTGGTGATGCTATAGCTCAAATGGATTGGTGCGTAGGTCAAATCATAGAAAAACTACGTACATTGGATTTATTAGAAAATACGTTGATCGTTTTCTCTAGTGATAACGGCCCTATACTTGATGATGGTTACAAAGACAAAGCTTCCGAACTGGTGGGTTTTCATGCACCCTCAGGTCCTTTTAGTGGTACCAAATACAGTACTTTTGAAGGTGGCACACGTGTACCTTTTATCTTTTATTGGGACAAACATATACAACCTGCTGTAAGTAATGCCTTGGTAAGTCAAGTAGATTTCCTAGCCTCTTTTGCTTCTTTGATAGGCTATGATATGAAAGATGATAATAGCGTAATAGATAGTAAGAACTACTTAAATGCCTTTTTGGGTAAAGAAAAAACGGCTAGAGAATACCTTATAGAAGAGTCATATACATTAGCTATAAGACATAAACAATGGAAGTTTATTGAAGGAGTAAAGAAAATACCTTCATGGATTGAAGAAGAGAAAGGAATAAACCCTGGTTTATCTCTTAAAGACCAACTCTTTCAGCTTGATCAAGATTCTTCTGAGTCTATGAATGTTATCGAGCATTATCCAGAAATTGCTGCATCATTAAAAGCTGAACTTCAGAATATTCAAAAAGCAAATAAACAATCAAAAGCTCAATAATATTTCATTCGGTAAATCACTTATTGAGTTTTAGTTTTATTGATAGCTAGCTACTAGAGCTTTTAGTCTTTAGCCGTTAGCTATTTGAAGGCTTTGCAAAACCTTGGTTTTGCAAAGCCTTCTTTTGGTAAAATAAGAGCTAAAATCCAAAAGCTTTAGCTAGAGAAATTGCTTACCTTTTCAAAAAGCTATATTCTGGCGCATAAAAAAGCCTATCCAACTCAGCGCGCTTTGCTGGGCTTTTATACTTATTCTTCTTCCATCTATTATATACCGATTGTAAATGCTGTTCACTTTCTTTTATTTCCCCTTTATCACCTGTTTCTTTAATCCAAGTATTCAATATTTTTCTATGTTTATCCAACTCAGAGGCATATTGAGGGTCAGCAGCTAAGTTATTGATCTGATGTGGATCATTCTCTAAATCGTACAGTTCTTCCACTGGTCTTTCTTTTTTCATAAACCTTGCCTGTACTTCGTTCATCTCTCCTTTTTCATAAGCCTCATAGAGCGCTTTGAAAAATGGAAAATGATCTCTATACTGAGGTTGCATATACGCTTTATCAGGCATAAAGTTTTTGATATAACGATAGCGCTTTGTTCTTACGGATCTAATTCTATCAATGGTATAATCACACCTATCTCTAGCACCAATCACAAATTCCCTTTCTTTGAATTTTTTATCAAACAAATCTATTCCTTCCATATACTTCGGTGCCTTGATACCTGCCATTGCTAAGGAGCTTATAGATACATCTATTAAGTTTACAAGATCATTTCTTTTTTGTTGAGGAAGAGTCTGTGCCGCTCTGCCAAAGCCTTTTACGATAAGGGGTATATGTAGCCCTCCTTCATAACAAAACTGCTTGTGCCTAGCGGCATCATTCCAACCATGGTCTGAAAAGAAATAAATGATTGTATTTTCTAACAACCCTTTGTCTTGTAAATAGTTAAGAACTAGATTTAATTCTTGATCTACAATCTTCACTTCATCATGATGGCGTGCTGTTAATTCTTTTATTACAGGATGATTAGGATAATACGGTAACAGTTCCACTGAATTTACAGGAGTTGGTTTTTCTATTTTTGCAGTACTTTTCCCTCCCATCAATTGCAACTGACCAAACCAAGGTTTACTTTGATTTGCCACAAGATCCCAATCATACCTTTCCACGTTTAACACATCCTTATAATGCCCTCCCTTTTTGCCTGAATACAAGTCTTCTCTGTTATACATAAAATTATAATCCTCTTTATTGTAGCAAAAGGTAAAATAGTCGTTATCCTTGAACAGTTCGGGTATTGTTTTAATGTTTTTGGGTAGATATATCGCTTCTTCTTTGGTCTTAGAACTACGATGTTGATGTAAACCAAAAGTTGTTTGCATAGTACCTGTAATTACGCCTGAGCGAGTAGCCGAGCAAACAGGAGCTGGCGAAAATGCAGTCTCAAACAGCACACCTTTTTGAGCTAATTTATCTATGGTTGGAGTAGTAGTATTATAACCATAGCACCCCATCCAAGGAGAAAGGTCTTCTATATATATCCATAATATATTAGGTCGATTTTTTGCTGATGATTTTGCTTTTGATGCTGTACCATTAAAAATGAATACCAAAAAAAATAAACATACAAAAACTGATGCTCTAGAAACTTTTTCTTTTCTCATGAAACTATCTTTTGTAATTAAACTAATTCAAAAAGCGATAATAGTAAAAAAAACACTTAAAAACAAATCTTAATTTAACTCTGATAGTTCATATACTAATTTCATAAGGAAGATAGTGATTAGAGATTAGTGTTTAGTGGTTAATAAACATTGTACTCAATATAAAGCGGATTGAAAGAGTAGAGCTTTATTCAAAAGTACAAGGTACGAGGTACTAGGTACAACGATTTCTATTTACGATTGGACGATTGACTATAGGGGACTTCTAAAAACCCCTGTTTCTGTTAAGTGAGAATTTCTTCAAATTT
>WTJX01000732.1 GCA_011524675.1 Cytophagales bacterium | reverse complement strand
GTTCTGATGAATACCTGTAGCGCATGCTTGAAGTCTTCTTGATTTTTTACGGCACTTATATCATCTCCTTCCTTACTACCGTCGGGCAAGGCTATAAACCTTTCTACCGCTGGGTCTATGTAAGCGTTTAACTTTGACTGCATCGCCTTTGTGATGTTTGCGCTAGATTTGAAATACAGGTTGCAAAATTGATTTACCTCAGATTCCCATATGACTTGTGCCGATTCTATCTCGGTTTTGAGATCATACAAATGGTTAGGGTCGCTATTTTCTTTTATCGTGGTAAGCTCATAATAAGGTTGAAAGGCGGCAAATATCGCTTCCTTTTCGTTTACAAAGTCTAGCACGAAGGTATCTTCTTTGCCTTTGTAGATTCTGTTTAGCCTAGATAGGGTTTGTACTGCTAGTACACCACTCAACTTTTTATCTACATACATGGTGTGCAATAAGGGCTGATCGAAGCCTGTCTGATACTTTGAGGCTACTATCAATACTTGATAGTCATCACTACCAAATTGGTCTGGTAGTTCTTTGTCTTTAAAACCGTTAAACTCTGATTCTGTAATTCCTTTTGTATAACTATCACTTATTACCTTTCCCGAAAAAGCTACAAGGGTTTTTATATCGTTATAGCCCTTTTCTTTGATATATTTATCAAATTCCTCTTTGTACTTGACGGCGTGTAGCCTAGAAGAGGTTACGACCATGGCTTTTGCCTTCCCTCCTATCTTTTTGGCTACCTGCTGTCGGAAATGCTCTATCATCACTTCTGTTTTCTGTGCCAAGTTATGCGGATGCAGCGTCAAAAAACGTGCGATCGCACGCTTTGCCTGCTTGGCATTGACATTGAGGTCTTCAACAATTTTTTTAGTAAGCTTAAAGTAGGTCTTATAGGTGATGTAATTTTCTAGTACATCCAAGATAAAGCCTTCTTGAATGGCTTGTTTCATAGAGTATAGGTGGCAAGGCTTGGGCACACCGTCTATCTCCTCTCGCGTTCCAAATACTTCGATCGTTTTGGACTTGGGTGTAGCCGTAAAGGCAAAGAACGATAGGTTTTCTTGCTTTCCTCTTGCCTCCATAGATTTCCTGATCTTGTCTTGAGCATCTTCATCCAAATCTGTATCTAGCTCTTCTTGTTGCGCCTCTTCTAAGGTCTTCGCCGAAAGCACTTCTTTCATCTTCTTGGATGTTTCACCCCCTTGCGATGAATGTGCCTCGTCTATGATGACGGCATACCTTCTTGCAGGAAGCTCACCTATTTTGTCTAGGACAAAAGGGAACTTTTGAAGGGTAGTGATGATGATGTTTGAACCATTGGAGATCGCTTGTGCCAACTGCTGTGCGTTTTTGTCTATCTTAACCACTACACCTGCTTTATGCTCAAACTGAAAGATGGTGTTTTGCAATTGGTTGTCTAGCACTTTTCTATCTGTAATGACGATAACAGAATCAAATATGCGTTGATTTTGGTCGTTGTGTAAAGAAGATAGTCGGTAAGACAGCCAAGCGATGCTTTTTGACTTTCCAGAGCCTGCCGAGTGCTGTATCAGGTAGTTTACTCCTGCACCTTTTTCTTTGGCATCTTCACTTAACTTACGTACTACGTCTAATTGATGGTAACGAGGAAAAATGAGCGTTTCCTTTGTCTTCTTGACACCGTCCAACTCATATTCTTCTAATTTGAGGTGTAGAAACTTGCCTATCAAGTCTAAAAAAGAATCTTTTGCCCAGATATCTTCCCAAAGGTAAGCCGTGCGATAGCCCTCGGGGTTTACAGGATTTCCTTTGCCGTGCTTATGCCCACGGTTAAAGGGTAAATAGTCTGTATTTCTCCCTGCAAGACGTGTAGTCATATAGCATTCGTCCGTATCTACGGCAAAGTGTACTAGGCTTCTTTTTTTAAACTGAAAGATGGGTTCTGTAGGCTCTCGGTCATAGACATATTGTTTCTTGGCATGGCTCACATTCTGACCCGAAAATTGATTTTTCAACTCTATAGTACTCACAGGAATACCATTGACGACCAATACTAGGTCTAATGAGTTTTTTCCTTTTCGTTCGTAATACAGTTGCCTCACGACTCTGAGGTCATTGCTTTGGTATAGCTTGATTAGCTCATGATTGAGGGTAGTTTCTGGCTTGAAGAAAGCCAGTTTAAACTTTACGCCAAAGTCTATAAAGCCATGACGTAAGACATGCAATGCCCCTTGGCTGTCTAGTTCTTTGACTAGGCGTTTGATTACTTTGTCTGTTACCTCAGTCTTATGAATGCTCGTTATTTTCTCCCATGCTTTGGGCTGTGAGCGTTGCAAAAACTGAATGACGTGGGTAGGAAATATTGCCAAATGAGGGTCATAGTCTTCTGAACGACCATAGGTATAACCACCCGCTGCCACTAAGGACGCTGCTATATTATCTTCAAATGTTTCTTCTGTATGGATGCCTTTCATGCTCGAATATGTATTTTACGAATATGTCTATTCCATGAATTTTTTACTTATTTTAGGGAAAGCTTTTAGCTTTCTACCTCTCCCCTCACATCTACCTTACCCAGTACCACCTCAGATATTAAGGCTTCTTTGTATTCTTTGAGCAAGGCTATTTCTTTTTCTATTTTACATACTTCAGAGGTAATATTATTATCCTTTTCGGTTAAAAAGTCAGATATTTTAATTTGCTCTTTATATGGAGGTATAATGATTGATACATTTTTTAAAATGGCTTGGGTAATACTAAACACTTTAACACCTTTCACCTCACTCCTTATTTGAGATCTAAACTTTATTGAGTCAAAGAAATAAGCAAAATAACGTGATATCATACGATATTTTGGCTTCACTATTATCGTATGATAACCAGCGAATAGTTGCCCTTCATTTTTCACATATGTAAAATTACCAACCCCTTCTATATCTTCCGATGTATCAGAAAAAACAAAATCACCTGTATCTAGTAGGGCTTTCTGGGACGTTTCTAAATATGACTCATCAACAAATTTAAGTTTATGAACTTTTATATCTACTTCAAAACCAAATTTTGAATGAATTTCACCATAATTTACACAAGCGATTCCTTTATCTTTAAGATTGTCTTTTGTTATGCTCAGACCTTTTCTTAAATTAAATTGATTCTTCAACTTCTTTACCTCCCAATGCTGAGGAATCTCCCCTATCCACTCGATACCACTATCTTTCATAGGAACAGAAACATCTAGCCCTTTGGTAACGACATGATTGATGGTCGCTACCTTCTCTTCCTTATAAAGCGTGATTAATTCCACTTTCTCTGCAATGAGCTTATCTATTTCTGTTATTTTTTTGGTGAGGTAATCGGCTATTTGTTTTTGTTCTTGGAGGGGAGCAAGAGCAATAGAAAAACATTTTAGATCATTTGTATTGAATCTAAAAACCTTTAATCCTTTTGCATATTTCTTTAATTGAGAACCTAGCCTACAAGTAAAATAATAAAGGTATTTCCCACTTACAACTTCATGATTAGGATTTAACAATATTTGTTCTCCACCTATTAAACCTATATTCTCATTATCATAATAACAAGTATGCCCTAAGTCTTCAATTGTTTCTGA
>WTJX01000568.1 GCA_011524675.1 Cytophagales bacterium | reverse complement strand
ATCCTCATTGGATCTGATGTTTATAATTTCATCGACAGGTTTTGAACCAAGACCTTTTATTGCCCCAAGCCCAAAGCGAATCGCACCCTTAGCATTTACTGTAAATTGGTAATCCGACTCATTCACATCTGGACCAAGTACATCAATCCCCATTCGTCGACATTCCTCCATGAAGAAAGTTACCTGCTTGATATCGTTCATGTTGTTACTCAGTACCGAAGCCATATATTCGGCTGGGTAGTGCGCTTTAAGGTAAGCAGTCTGATAAGCGACCCATGCGTAACAAGTGGAGTGAGATTTGTTAAAGGCATACGAAGCAAAGGCTTCCCAGTCTTTCCACACTTTTTCTAATGTTTTTCTGTCATGACCTTTGGCTTCGCCACCATCCAAAAACTTTGGTTTTAGCTTTTCTAGTAGGGCAAAGATCTTTTTACCCATCGCCTTACGCAAAACGTCTGCTTCACCCTTGGTAAAGCCTGCTAGCTTTTGCGATAGTCGCATTACCTGCTCTTGATAGACCGTGATACCATAGGTCTCTTTGAGGTACTCTTCCATATCGTCTAGGTCATAGACAATTTCTTCTATACCATGCTTTCTTTTGATAAAAGAAGGAATGTACTCTAGTGGTCCAGGACGGTAGAGGGCATTCATGGCGATAAGGTCGGCAAAAGCGGTAGGCTTCAGTTCCTTCATATACTTCTGCATCCCCGCAGATTCATATTGGAAGATACCTACCGTTTCACCTCTCTGGAACAAAGCATACGTTTCTTCATCGTCGATTGGGAAGTTGTCAGGGTCTAGCGTGACATCATGCCTTTCCTTGACTATTTTACAAGCATCTTTGATGAGTGTGAGGGTTTTAAGCCCCAAAAAGTCCATTTTGAGTAGTCCTGCATCTTCTACTACCGAGTTGTCAAACTGGGTACAGTACATGTCCGAATCTTTGGCTAGGGCTACAGGCACAAAGTTGGTGATGTCATCTGGCGTAATGATGACCCCACAGGCATGAATACCTGTATTTCGGACTGAGCCTTCTAAGGTTCTTGCTTGGTTGACTACCTTGGCATCCTCTCCACTTCCTTGTGCTATCTGCTTTAGCTCGTTTGCCATGGCGATAGACTCAGGGTTGTTTTTGAGTTTATCTTTGAGCTTTTCTTCGTCCAAGCCAAAAAGCTTTCCTAGCTTGATGTCAGGCACAAGCTTTGCCAGTCGGTCAGCATCGGGCAGAGGTACATCTAAGGCTCTAGCCGTATCTCGTATGGCAGATTTGGCAGCCATAGTACCATAGGTGATGATTTGCGCTACTTGGTTAGCACCGTATTTGTCAATCACATAGTCTATCACTCTTTGACGACCTACATCATCAAAGTCAATATCAATATCGGGCAGGGACACCCTGTCAGGATTCAAGAAACGCTCAAAGAGTAGATCATAAGCGATGGGGTCAACATTGGTAATCCCGATACAGTAGGCAACGGCAGAACCTGCTGCAGAACCCCTACCTGGCCCTACCGAAACGCCCATGTCTCGCGCTGCTTGACAAAAGTCTTGTACAATCAAAAAGTAACCCGGATAACCTGTATTGCGAATGGTTTGTAACTCAAAATCTAAACGCTCTTCGATGTCCGGTGTAATCTCCTCATAGCGTTTTTTTGCCCCCTCATAAGTGAGGTGACGTAAAAAATTATTTTCTCCTAATTTGAGTTCTGGTGTATCTGTAGGGTCTTGGAACTGCTCAGGAATGTCAAATTTGGGAAGCAATACATCTCTTTCTAGCTTGTAGGCTTCTATTTTGTCTATGATTTCGTTGGTAGTTCTGATGGCATCGGGCAAATCAGAAAACAACTTTTTCATGTCATCGGCAGACTTGAGGTAGAACTCATTATTGGGGAAACCAAAACGGTATTCTCGCCCTTTTTTTCCGATGTATCTTTTAGGTTTTTGGACTACTTCACCATCTTTTACACAAAGTAAAATGTCGTGTGCTGCGGCATCTTTTTGATTGATGTAGTAGTTGTTGTTGGCAGCAAAATATTTTACGTCATGCTTTTGGGCAAATTCTAGCAGCTTTTGGTTGACGATTTCTTCTTCTTCTATGCCGTGCCTGTTCAGTTCTACATAGAAATCCTCTCCAAACTGCTCTTTGTACCATAGGAAGGCTTCTTCTGCTTGTGTTTCTCCCACATTGAGGATAAGGGATGGTATCTCTCCCCAAATTCCACCCGTAGTAACGATAATATCTTCCTTGTACTGCTGTAAGATGTCTTTGTCTATACGAGGTACATAGTAAAAGCCTTCTACAAAGGCAGAAGAGGCTAGTTTAGCGAGGTTGTGATAGCCGTTTTTATTTTTGGCTAGTAATACCTGTTGGTAACCATCGTCTTTGACCTTTTTGTCTTTGCGGTCTTTACAAATATTCAACTCACAGCCTACAATAGGTTTGATTTCTGCTTTGAGTGCTGCACGCACAAAGTGAAACGCAGACATCATATTTCCATGATCTGTAACCGCTACGGCAGACATACCTTGCTCTTTGACAGCATTGACAATGCTATTGACCTCCGAGGTTGACTGTAATACGGAAAACTGGGTATGACAATGCAAATGTGTGAAGGGTACATCTACTAATGCACTGATATCTGCTTTGGCAGCTTTTTGGAGAATGTCTTTTGCCTTGGGTTGTGCTTTACTTTCTTGCTTAAAGTTTGCTTCAGCAAGTACAGGAGCTTCATAGACTACTTCTGTAGCCGGAATGTCGTGTAGTGGCTTGAACCAGTTTTGTTCTATTAAGCCAAAAAAACAGCGTGAGGTAGCATCCACATCGTAGGCAGCATCGTGAGCATCGTCGAAGGCTTTGCCAAATAATTTGGTGTGTAGTTCGGTAAGTGTAGGCCATTTATACTGTCCTCCTCTACCCCCTGGTATTTTGACAAAATTGGTGGTTTTATCTTTGGTACAATAGCTTTCAACATCAAAGAGTTTTGATTCGATTTTGGTACGGTAGTACTCAGCCCCCATAATCATGAGGTCAAACTCAATGTTATGCCCTATGATAAGTTCTGATTTGGCTATGGCTGCTGCAAATTTGGTGAGAATATCGCTAAGTGGTACACCTTCTTCTCTTGCGCGCGTAGTCGAGATACCGTGTACTTTCTCTGAACTGTAGGGGATATCAAAATCCTCTGGATAAGCAATGAGGTTTTCTGCTTCTAACAATTCACCCTTGCTACCATGCAACTGCCATGCAATTTGCACCAAGCGTGGCCAGTTATCTGTATCAGATACAGGAGCTTTGTAGTTCTTGGGTAAACCTGTAGTTTCGGTATCGTATATTAAATACATATGTTTTTTTTAATAGATGGTATTAAGTTTTAGGTTCTACGTTCTACGTTTTACGTTTTTTGTTTTGGTTAGCTAGTTGTTAGTATAAAGTATAAAAAACTAATCACAGAAAACCTCATTCATTGCTTCATTTTATAATTTCTTCATTTCTTGGGGAGAAAGGCACAATACACTCCATCTCCCTCTCCGCGCTCACTGGCTCGTCGCTGAAAATAGACTAAGGTCTATTTTCTTAACGCTTCCGCCCTC
>WTJX01000162.1 GCA_011524675.1 Cytophagales bacterium | reverse complement strand
GATACAGCGGATAGCCCGACCCGAAGGGAAACGCCCTAACTTCGTAAAGTAGAAGTAATGAATGGTTTTAATTTACGGTTGACGAATTGACTATTTACAATTTCGTAAGACGGCAGAAATTAAGACTGTAGACAAAAGACATAGAGACTTATAAGCGTACAGACAATTAAGGATCAGAGATTAAAGATTAAAGAGGGGGGGGGTGGCTTGGTTGTTTATGGCTTTATTGAAAAGTACAAGGTAGGAGGTACAAAGTACAACGAATGATTTCAATTTACTGTTGAAAGATTGGCTATTTACAATTTTAGAACTCAATAAAAAGTTAATCACTAAAAGCTCATAGATAACTCATTGCACAAAACTCAAAAACCTTATGCCAATACAGTAGAGAGGCATAAGGTCATATATAAGCATTTGATTACTTTACAAACTCTACATTTTCGAGTTTGACAACTACGGCATTAGGCCATTTTCTGTTGTTATATAGTCTCTGTCCTCTTACAATAGAAAGTTCAAGTCCCTCATCTTTCTGTGTAAATGTAGGCACAAATTCATAAGGTATATCATCATTTTCTAATTCTAACGATACCCCCAATACTGATATTTTGGTTGAAGGAGTAGCTTTTAACTCTTTTACTAAGACTTCTTTTCTTTTCAAATGAGGCAACCTATTATCTCCTACATGACCGCTAAGAATGACATAAACAGATTTCCCATCTTTAGAACGTGTAAACCACATATCTTTACTCCCTGCCGTAGGACATGCTCTAGTATTATATATGGCTTCGTCATTCACAAACATCCATAAACCCAATTCTTGGAATACTCTTTCTTGCTCAAAAGGAATAACCCCTGTAGGGTCTGGGCCTACATTTATCAATAAGTTACCTCCTTTAGCCTTATTCTCTGCAAGCATATTGATGAGTTGAGTTCCTGACTTGTATTCCTCATTAGTAGGCTTATATTGCCATTGAGTACCTAATGTAAAACACGATTCCCATGGAGCAGGAATAGGCTCTTCAGGTAGCTTTTGCTCTGGTGTTGCCATCTCTCCTCTAGTAACAATACACTCTGGTTGTATGCCATGGATATACTCTCCTAGCTCTCTACCTGCTGGGCTATCAAAAAACACAACGTCTATTTTCCCATAATTATTGAATAACTCATCTAATTGTTTATGATTGTATTTCACCTCTTTGTCTCTGTAAGCCCCAGAGATTCCGTGTCCCCTTCTAGGTACAACGCCATTCTTGTGCATATAATAAAAATCATCTGGCGAGAAGTAAAAGCCTACCTTAATGTCATATTTTCTACAAGCATCTACAAACATTCTTACGATGTCTTTTTTGTAAGGAGTGTTCATGATATCAAAATCTGTAGTTTTGGTATCCCACATACAAAATCCATTGTGATGCTTGGTAGTCAATACCATATACTTTACCCCTGCCATTTTGGCTATTTGCATCCACTTCTCCGGATCGTAATTTGTAGGGTTAAATGTTTTTGGATATTCATTGATATATCTATCTAAGTATTTTGGTGAAGCGTATCTCATGCTATGACTGATCACAGACCCTAGCTGTGAGTCAAAAGACCAGTGAACAAACATTCCCAGCCCCCAGTCTATAAACTCTTCTTCTCTATCTTTTTTATTGGGTTTTTTAGAATCAAACTTACCCATGGCATTAGCTTGTAGTGATAAGCTCAATAGTGTTACTCCTAAGAGTAAGGTTTTAATTATTACTCGCATATATTTTGTTTTTCTTAAATTAACCAACACCAGCAAAGAAATTACTACCTCTTTAACTGACAAAAGTTTTGTTACTTTCTGTGCAAGTAAATATAGACGTTATATATACGTAATTGATAGATAATTATGTTTTAACGGGTACTAACAGTTGTGATTTTTTTAAAAAACTGTGCAAAAATAAGAGGGGGCTATATTCCTAAAGAGATAAAACTGTATGATGAAGTATATACAAAAAATTAGTTACGACCGACAAATAAAAAACATAACACATTGATATAAAGCAACTTAAAAAGTGATACTTTTTGTAATAGATAAGCTAAATTGATAAAAGAAAGAGGGGGGCATAGTATTTAACGTATCTGTTTGGTAAGCCAAATGCTATGTCTTAGCTTTTCTTGATTTTTCACTAAACACTTACTGTGGCAAAAGCTTTTAGGCTTTTTGGTGATGTGTAAAAAGTTAAAGATTGAAGGTTGAACGTTACAAAACCTAATTACAAAAATTATATAGTCCATGGACTATTGACTATAGACCATGAACTCATTACTAGCTAATTATTAAGCTGTAACCACTATTACTCTTTTATTTTTTTCATTCTATAAGGCTCTACTCTTACAATTCACAAAACTCACCATTTCATCACACATTCTTAATTAAGAAAATACCACTTTCGTGGAATGAAATCCTGCCTTTAATGTCCTTTTGTTGGAAGGTATTCATAGGCTTTAGAGCTTTTTAAGTCATTCCATCATAAAACGAATTCACCGCTATACCCATTCATTGTAATTTGATTTCGTTCCTCTATTTGAGGTATTTTTCTAAATAGCCTTCCATTTGCTGCTGAATGCTTTGGGCTGCTTTTCTAGCTGCATCGCCAAAGCTGTGATCGTTTGAGGCATAAATGATTCCTCTTGATGAGTTAACCAATAAACCACAATGACTATTCATCCCATATTTGGACACTTCTTCAAGGCTTCCTCCCTGTGCTCCTACTCCTGGTACTAAAAGAAAATGTTGAGGTATGATTTTTCTAATATCCTCCAAAGCTTGTGCTTTTGTAGCTCCTACCACATACATGAGTTGTTCAGCACTTCCCCACTCTTGGCTTTTCTCCAATACTTTTTGAAACAACTGTTGCTTGTCATTGACTTTGAGCGTTTGAAAGTCATATGCTCCTTCATTGGATGTTAGGGCAAGTAATATGACCCACTTTTCTTCAAATGCTAAGAATGGGCTTACAGAGTCTTTGCCCATATAAGGTGCTACGGTTACCGAGTCAAAGGTGTAGGTTTCAAAAAAGGCTTTGGCATAAAGAGAAGAGGTATTGCCTATATCTCCCCTTTTTGCATCTGCAATGGTAAAAATATCTTTGGGTATGTAGTCTAATGTTTTTTGAAGTGATTCCCATCCTTTCGCTCCTAAGGCTTCATAAAAAGCGATATTGGGTTTGTAGGCTACGCAAAGATCGCTTGTAGCGTCTATAATGGTTTTATTAAACTCAAATAGAGGGTCGTCTGTAGTGAGTAAGTGCTTGGGTATCTTTGTTAGATCTGTGTCTAAACCAACACACAAATAAGACTTTTTTCTTTTGATGGTACCAAAGAGTTCTTCTCTTGTCATATTTTTTGTATCTATCGTATGTTATACAAATTTTAAAACCCGTTTATTTCTACTTCATGAAGTTTGTACGTTTCACTGGTCGCCTCCTTGTACTGATACTTCACTAAACTAGGACTTTAGAACACTGAAAAACCTTGATCTAAAAGGTAAGACCAAGGTTTTTTAATTCATTTGAAGCTGACGAATATATATCGTTAGCGTTTTATTTTTTTTATAAACTTAATTGAATAAGTG
>WTJX01000378.1:1796-3605 GCA_011524675.1 Cytophagales bacterium | reverse complement strand
ACTATTGACTATCGACCATCGACTATGGACTGGTCGTAAAGACGTAAAATCAGTGTTTAGTGTTTAACGATTAGTTTTTAGTGTTGAGTTGTCTTATTGACGTACCGACTTAAAGACGTACTGACATTTAACCAACAGCTCAAAGCTTGGATAAAATGACACTTAACAAACAGTACCATCGAATGATTATTTGTTTTTATAGATCAATTCCTTTAATTTCCAGTTGTTTTTAAGATTTGAATACATATGGCAGGTCTTTATTTGAGTAAGTAGAAGGTAAGATAGCTTTTTTTAAAGCTTGTATTCAACATATACAGGACTGTCATATCTAAAAAACAAACTCATATTTTGTAGGTTATACTTACTACTTTTAAAACTCATGAAACCCGTAGTGCGGGAGTGGAAAAACTAAGGTTAAAGTAGCTCTCACCACACGTGTACATGATTAAAACACAAATTCTAATTTTAAATACATGAAACGAGCATGTAGAATGTTAAAGGTATAAGGTCGAATGTGGCGTTAATACTGACAGACAAGTACATGATTAAAACATGTATTATATGCTGAATAACAATATGTTAGTATTCTTGTCTAGCGACTAGATACTAACTACTAAATACTTTTAAACTCATGAAAAAAATCATTTTCTCATTTTCTTTGGCAGCAATGACTATGGTATCTGCCGTCAAAGCACAAGAAGGAGCATCACAGACATATGCGGATGTTTTTAGCTCTGACGAAAACAATAGCCAGTTGGGTGCAGTAGCCAACCTTACACAAATAGGAGACGAAACCTATGTAGGACTGCGTATAAGACCTGAAATTGTTATCAAAAAATTTGGTATTGGACTAGACATCCCTCTTATCTTCAATGCACAAGACGGTAGTTTCAGAACAGAAGAATACTTAAATGGTGTAGGTTTGGCAAGAATCATTCGTTACGTACGTTATGGTGTTAAGAAAAAAGACCCTGTATATGTCAGATTAGGAGATATCACTGGTACTTACCTTGGCTTTGGAGGCTTAGTAAACAATTATTCAAATTCGGCTTCCTTTGAGCGTAGAAAAATAGGTCTTTCATGGGATATCCTTATCAAAAAGAAATATGGTATAGAAGGATTCTACAGTGATATAGACTTTACTTCACCTAACTTATTTGGTTTACGTCCTTATGCCAAGCCGCTTGTAGGGGTGATAGATGTACCTATCATCAAGACCACAGAAGTAGGTTTTACTTTTGTGCAAGACAAGGACAATACCAAGTCTCAATATGATGAAGATGGTAACGCTACACGTTCAGAATTGTTGGACAAGTCTGTAAGAGCTTGGGGAATAGATATAGGCTGGGACATCTTGAAAACAAAAATTATTAACGTAAAAGCCTTTGCACAATATTCTAAATTGGCAGAGAATGCAGTAATGAAAGATACTGCTAAGGTGTTGGGTCTTAGCTATGGTGCAGGTCATGGTAGAAGCATTGGAGCAAGAGCAAATATGAGCATAGGAGGAGATTTCTTAAACTTAAACGCTCGTTTGGAGAGACTTTGGTATTCAGAAAATTATATCCCTCAATTCTTTGATGCTATCTATGAGATCAACAAAGATCAGAAACTTTTCTCTTTGATTACCGCAGAAGAGCAGGCTGGAATTTACGGTACTTTGACAGGTACAATACTTAGTAAGATAAAACTAGGTGGTGCTTTGTTGTTACCAGACAATGTCTCTGAAACGTCACCTGCTTACATACGTTTTGATGCAGCAGCAACTAACCTAGCAAACAAAGTTTCTTTGACGGGTACATATATGAA
>WTJX01000378.1:0-1786 GCA_011524675.1 Cytophagales bacterium | reverse complement strand
GGCATTACCGATATGTCCGACGCTCTAAAAATTGATGAAAGATCACTTGCCAATGCAAGGCTTACCTACAAAGTGTCAAAATTGATGGTGGCAGGTGTTGACTATCGTTGGACATTTACCAAAAAAGACGATGGTAAGATAGAAGCAGTGAACTACGTGATGCCTTACTTTGGGTTAAGCATGCCTCTAGGAGGAAAATAAATAAAAAGACAATATTGAACTTGCCATGATACTTAAGAGTTATTCATACTTTATACTAACTTTTTATTCATACGATACAATTGATTTTTTTATTCAGAGCTATTAGGTTTTAATGTAAATCCTTATAATCGTAAAGTAGAATTAACTACTTTAGAATAATAGACGTAATAATAGTAGATGGTAGCATTAGCAGGGATATTAGTTTTAGGAATATTAGCACAATGGTTAGCATGGAAGGTAAAACTTCCTGCTATCCTTCCATTAATCATTATAGGTCTATTAGTAGGCCCTTTTTCTACTTTTTTTGTTGCTTCACATCAAAAGTTGATAGACACAGATGCCATCTTCAAAGGAGAAGTACTCTTTGATTTTTTATCTTTGGCAGTAGGGGTTATCCTCTTTGAAGGAGGACTATCATTAAAGGTCAAAGATCTAAAAGGAACAGGCACTACCGTTATCAGCTTAGTAGTGATAGGCACAGTAGTAACCCTCTTGGGAGCTACCTTTGCATGCCATTACATCATGGGAATGACATTCAAAATGTCCATGCTTTTTGGCTCTTTGGTCATTGTAACAGGCCCTACTGTTATCAAACCCATCCTAAGAAATGTACGACCCAATCATAAAGTAGCTACCCTATTGAACTGGGAGGGTGTACTCATAGACCCTGTAGGTGCTTTGGTAGCACTACTAGCGTATGAGTTTATCGTATCTTTCGATGCAGGAGCAAATATTACTTCCTTCGCTATCAAAGAAACCATTATGACCATAGCCTCAGGCTCAGCAGTAGGTTTCTTTATTTCTGGTCTTATTTATTATTTGCTCAAAAAAGAGCTTGTTCCTACATACTTGAGAAATGTAGTAGTTTTGGCATTGATCGTCATGACGGTTTCTTTAGCAGACCAATTAGTTTCTGAGTCGGGACTATTTGCCGTTACCCTTGCAGGCATAGTACTTACCAATACCAATCTCAAGCAAATAAATTTTATCCTCTCATTCAAAGAAGATATCACACTTATACTTGTTTCCATTCTTTTTATTATGCTGTCGGCACGCATAGATATGGAAGACATATACCTCCTTGGTCCACAAAGCTTATTATTATTTGCCGTAGTAGTATATGCTTTGAGACCGTTAACCATTTTTTTGAGTACGATGGGTGCCAACCTCAACCTCAATGAGAAACTATTTTTATCATGGATAGCCCCAAGAGGTATCGTTTCTGCTGGTGTAGCCTCTATCTTTAGCATACGTATTTTGGCTAGTACCAACCCAAATGTGGGTATGCTCGAAAAGCAAGAAGCAGAACTCATATTGCCTCTTACTTTCTTAGTGATTATAGGTACGGTAGTTATCCAAGGCTTTACCGCCAAACCGATAGCCAAGTTATTAAAAATATACCAGTACAAACCCAATGGAGTGTTATTTATTGGAGCAGATCACATGACACGTTCCATCGCCCTTTATTTGCACAAGCTTGGTGTACCCGTTTTACTATCCGATACTTCTACCAGTAATATCAAAGATGCTAGAGCTTTAGGACTAGACACCTTTGAAGGAAGTCTTTTGGTAGATAAATCTGTTA
>WTJX01000531.1 GCA_011524675.1 Cytophagales bacterium | reverse complement strand
AGCTTTCCATTATATTTGGCTGATGGCTTTTTATGATAATAGTTTTCAATATCTCCTTCTACAGTAAAGTAAATGACTTGACCTATAGGCATGCCTGCATATACTCTTACGGGCATTTGTACAGATATTTCCAAAGTCCAGTAGTTACAAAAACCAACATCACCTTTACCCGCAGTAGCATGAATGTCTATCCCTAGCCTTCCTACGCTTGATTTTCCTTCAAGAAAAGGTACATGGGCATGAGTTTCTGTATATTCTTGTGTAACACCAAGGTATAGTGTATTAGGCTCTAATACATAGCCTTCTTCTGGAATAGAGAACTTTGTGATCGTATTATGTTTTTTAGCATCCAACGTTTTACTATCGTAGGTGGCAAGGCATGCCCCCAAATGTACATCATACGAATTAGTACCTAGTTTCTCTCTATTAAAAGGTTCTATGACGATAGCACCTTTTTTTATTTCTTCTAAAATTTGATTGTCAGACAGTATCACAAGCTATTTTTTTGCAAAGATAGCTTCTTCATCATTCCTATCCGAATGAATGAATAATTAATAAGATTTTAAGACCTAATAAATAAGTACGTCAAGACGGAATAGATATGAAAGACATGATTTTATTGCACGTAAGTAGCATTGTTTTCAATGAAGGATTAATGATGTTGATTAACGACAGTTATGAGCGTTATACCTTATATCTCCTCCTCACCAACCTTTTCAAAATCTAAATGCTCTGCACTAAAGTTATCTTTTACAAAATTGCACCACATACAATCGTCCTTACCACAACCATTTTCAAACTCATGCTTTACTATAGCATCATAGCTTGTAATCAATTGTTTTTTGACCAATTCAAGATCATCCAATGAGACTACTAGTTTTTGTTTGGTATAAGTTTTCTTGGTGTTTTGCTCTAGGAAATCCATTTCGCCAGAAATCATTTCCCATGTTTTACGCTTGTCGGCATCCATCAAGATTTTGTAAAAAACAATCTGCCTCCAGTAATCACCTCCTATCGGGTCTTTGTCCGATGGGGCTTTCATCTTTTTTAGTCCGTTTTCTGGTTTCCCAGTTTTATAATCCACTACATTCACAGCGTTACCGTCAAACTCTAGCTTATCAAGCTTTCCAGATAAGGGTACGTGTTCATGGACGGCATGTTTGATGTCATATTCTACTACTACTACCTTATTCCAGTCTTGAACATACTGTTCATAGTAAGCAGGTAAAATCTTATGAGCATACTCCATTCTGTTAGCATAATCTTTATCTGTAAAGTGTGAGCGATAGATTTGCATTCCTTCTTCAAAGCGTAATAATAATTGCTCTTTGTAAGGAAAATCCTTTTTTTTGCTAGCTAACATATCCCTAAAAAAGGTTTCTAAGGCATAATGCACTGAACTACCAAAGCCCATACTTACATTCCTTGCAGAAGGGACACGCACTATGTTTTCAAAATAAAAAGATGTAGGACAACGTAAATATTTGTTCAAACTGGTTACACTCATTCTAAAGCCTTTGAGTGAATCGTTTACTAAGTCATGATCTAACCAAGGTGCTTGGTCTAGCGCTTTGTGCAGTAACAACTGGCTACTATAGGTACTCAATTTGTCTTCTGCTACCTCGCCTTGTGTATGTGAAATATCTGAGGCCTTAATTTCCATGATGAATTTTGAAGGCTCTAGCGCTTTGCCATCATTGTTTGCATTAGCATAAGAAATAAACAAACTCTTCTTAGCGCGCGTCATCGCTACATAAAAAAGTCTCCTTTCCTCTTCTTCTTTATTGATAGGGTTTGATGACACCAGATTATCAGGGAAGCTGTAAGTGGATGAACGACTTTTTTTCTTTTCCCATTTGTCAGAAGTAGCGCCTATAATGAACACATGCTCATATTCTAAGCCTTTGGCACTGTGCGCAGTCACAAGGTTTAGCCCTCCTTCGGATTGAGACCATTGATTTACCATAATAGGAATCTGATGCTTCTCCATCTTTTTGATGATGTCTAAGAGCTTCTTTACATTTAGCTTGTGATCTTTAGTGGACTCCTCTTTGATAAAATCAAAGAATGATGTGATCAATTTGAGTAACCAATTACGTGCGGGGTGATTCATACAATATTCTATGATCCCACCTTTGGTAAGTATTTTTTCTAATAAGACTTGGATGGTGTGGTTAAACTGATCTTCCATCCAAAAGCTTAACAAGTGATACAGCTTTTGCACTGCCTCTACATCTGTAACGCCTATTTCTTTGAGTTGTTTAGCATCACCCATCACTGTCCTCCACGCTTTCTTTGGTTGGTCGTGATGATAACTTGCTTGCCTAGAAATAAGTGCAGCATCCTTGGTATTGATACCAAAGTAAGGATAATGCATCATTTCAAATAGCAAATATTCAGCACTATCTACCCTTTTAGATTCTTCTGTGAGGTATTCAAATATAGCAACCAATTGCTTTATCATTGGTTGCTCTAAAATGTTTTGCCTTCTTTTGATATTTAAAGGGACTTCTTCTAGTTGTAATAGCTTTTGTAAGTTTTCTACTTGACTATGATTATGATATATGATCGCCATATCACCATAGGAAACTCCTTCTTGATGCTTTTTATTTATTAGATCTAAGATGCCCATTTCTTCTTGAAAAATGGATTGGTAAGCATGTATGGCTACATCTTCAGGGCTTTGGAAGCTAGTATGAGATTTTAGCGTTTTGGAAAGCCCTTCAATCACACTGGTCAAGCGATCCTTATTATGATCTATCAAAACCTTAGAGGCATTTAATATGGTTTGCTGAGAACGATAATTGTCTTCCAAAACAATAACAGTGATATCGTTTTGATAATTTGTATAAAAGTCAAAAATGTTTTTTAGGTTCGCTCCTTGAAAGCGGTATATCGCTTGGTCATCATCTCCTACAGCAAAGACATTGGGTATATCCCAATAATCTGTTAATGCTTTTAATATTTGATTTTGAGTACCATTGGTATCTTGAAACTCATCTACCAAAAAATACAAATATCTTTCTTGGTACTTTAGCAAAAGGTCTTCTTCACTCTGAAAAGCTTTGAGTACCATCAAGATCATGTCATCAAAGTCATACCTCCTATTTGACAACAGTTTGGTTTGAAAAGCATCAAACTCATCCGCTGCAGCAACTAAGAGTTTCATTTTTTCCTCTTCTTTCCTTACAGCATCTTGTTTTATATCTCCTGCTTTTATTCCTTTCTTGCTATTTCCTCTTTTATATCGATATTCTTCCCTGTCTTCTAAGCTAGCTAAATAGGCCGCAACTTGAGTTTTGATATAATCGGCAGACCAATTTTCTGCTTTCATAATATGAAAAAGACTTTTCAAACGCCCCGACTCATAATAAGTATCGCCTGTAAAACGCTTTAAGGGATGATTTGGACCAAAGCTGTCTATCAGTTCGATGAATAAATCTACAAGTTCCAAATCTGAAACTGCCTGTAGTCCTCTCACACCAAAGTAATCTAGGTTCTCTTGAATGACCATATTACAAAAACCGTGGAAGGTGAAAATATTTACGTTATAGGCATCAGGGCCTATAAACTCAACCAACCTATTTCTCATGGCTATCGCACCGGCATCTGTATAAGTGAGGCAAAGGATATTATAAGGCGAAGTATCGGTTTCTAATAGTATTTTTCCAATGCGGGCTGCCAAAATTTGCGTTTTCCCTGTGCCAGGCCCTGCCACTACGAGTACAGGGCCTTCGATAGTTTCTACTGCTTTTTTTTGAGCAGGATTTAAAAAATCTAATACCTTTTCAAACGAGGCGCTATAGTCATTTGCATTCATAACATACGGGTTATACCCTTCTTTGTGATATTAAGTGGGTGAACAAAAATAAGGTTGGGTATAAAACTTACTTACAAGAAACCTTCTTCAAACAAAAAAAACAAATCACTTCTATAAAAAAAAGCCCTTGATAATTAAGTTTATCAAGGGCTTTTTTTACAAGAAAATGTTCAAGCTATGTTTATTAAAAAAGGAGGTAACTTTTATCTTCAAAGTTCATCAACTTTCTTAATGCTTGGTCTGCTTTATAATCTATTGATCCCGCTCGCGGATCGCTGAGTTTTTTTTGATATTCTGAATAATCTGCTATTTCGCTAGGTTCATTAATAGAAATAGTCTTAAAAACGTAAGCGGCTTTTTCACCTATTACTACAGAGCTTTGCTCTCCTTGGGCGACAGAAAATGCTGCTCCTACTGCTATAGGATCAAAACCCGTAGTTCCTAACATAGGATTAGAAAATGTTAAAGAGACATTCTCATATACACTTGCAACATCAGTACCGTGGGCATTATTGTAAGCATCCTTAATCTCCGCAATACTACCAGTATATTCAGACAGCTTTTCTTTGATAAGTTGTAATTTTTTTTCTAACACTACCTTATCTTTCAACTGCTCTCTCAAGTTTTCCACAGTTAAGTCGTCCTCCTTGATGACTTTCGTTACCATGGCTACTACGTACTTATCTGTCATTTTAATCAAATCAGAAACAACATCACTTTCATCTTGACGGTATGCCCAGTTAACCAAGCTACTTGCTTCTCCTAATCCACTTACAAACTTACTTCTGTTTGATAGCTTTACTCCTTCTACTTTTGCACGACTTTTATTATTCTCTAATGCTCTATCAAAGTTACCATCTTCTTTAGCATCCTTCAAAAAAGCATTTACTTCTCTGAAAATAGCATTTCTAGTATCTCTACCTGCTGTAATCTTCTTAGTAATCTGAGCAAACAACTTTTTATCAAGTACATCGGCTACGCTTGCCAAACCTGTAACATTAATGATATGATAACCAAATTGTGTTTCTATCAGTCTAGGAACAACACCTTCTCTTTTAGCACCAAATACAGCGTCTTCAAAAGGCTTTACCATGCTTCCCTTTCCGAAGCTACCCAAGTCACCACCTTTTTGTTTACTACCATTATCCTCACTAAACTGAATGGCTAGTACCATAAAGTTTTCACCGGCTATGGCTCGTGCTAAGATCTCTTCCGCCTGTTGTCTTTTCGCTTCTTTTGTAGCATCATCAAGTCCTTGAGTAGTAAATAATATATGGCTTGCTGAAGGATTGACATAAGATGTATCTTTTACTTCTCCTAAATATTTATACAACTTATAATCATTAGATTCTAAATATGGACCATACACCTCGTTTTCCACAAATTCTTTATCCAATAAGAAGGGAGGAAGTTCGTTCATCACATATTTGGCAGTAGCTTTAGTTCCAATGTCTGTTTTTGCTTTTGCAAAAGTAGAATCATTAGATGGAGACTGGAATTGTTTTGCCAACGACTCTATTTCTTTCTTTGTTCTTTCTTCATCGGCTTTGTTTGAAACAATAGGGAAAGAAACATAATCTATGACTCTACTTTCAGATACTGTAAATTCTTTCTCATGCTCATCCAAGTAATCCTCTAGTTCGTCATCTGACACGCTAATCAAAGAATCAACAACGGAAGAACTAGGAATATGAACATAATCAAATGTACCTGTTTTCTCTAAAGCCTCATATTCTCTTTTAGCTTCTGCTGTAGTTATATAGGTTGATTTTGAAAGAAGTGTAGTGTACTTATTTCGTAAGCGTTGTTCATAAATCATCTTACTGTAAGAAATCCATTGCTCTTTCATAGACTGCTGTTCTTGATTTTGTGGATTTTCTATCATGTTCAAATAACGATTGAATAAATTGATATCAAACTCACCTCTTTGGTTTTTAAACGTCTGAACATTCTTTATATTATCGTCCATTGTTCTTCCCCCTGCAAGCATATCATACTCTTCATTATCATCACCATCTGAAATGCGAGTAATGGTGATGCCTAGCTTGTCAAACTCGTCTGCATAAATAGTTTTGAACAATAATTGATTCCAAACTTGCTGTTTCAATTGCTGCTTTTCACGTTCTTGTGGTCTTCTTCCTGTATTTCTAGCAAAAGTATTCTCTACCTCTTCTAGTTCTTTGGCAAATACTGCTGCTGAAATTTCTTCACCATCTACTTCACCAACAAAATTTCGCTCTGTTTTTCCTCTTAATTGTCCAGATATAAAGTCTCCTAAAATAAAAAGCACTATCCCCACTAACACGATAGTAAGTAAAAGACCCGACCTCTGTCTTATTGAATTAATAACCGCCATTTTCTTGTATCTAATTTCTTATTAAAATGCCGAACAAAATAATAGCTTTCCGAGTTAAATTCCAACTTACAGTAAGTTTTTCCTTCAACTAAAGGTATTTTATTTAATATTGGCTATTAGTAAGGGCATAAAAAAAGGAAGCTTCAAGAATTGAAGCTTCCTTTAAAAAACTTTTTGTTGTTTGTTTTTACTTAGTAGTTTGATCCAGCTCTGATCATTGCACATCTAAAACCAATGGTAGATGTTGCTGAGTCTTGTCTCAAATATCTTCTGTTTCCTGGACTCATCCAGTACGCTACATCTTTCCAAGAACCACCTTTATATACTCTTACATTGTCTGTAATAAGAGATTGGTATCCTTTTACGTCATATCTTACAGATGCTCCTCCCGAAGAAACTTGTTTGTCTAAATATCCGTTTCTTCTTAAAGGGTTTAAGTCATCAAAGTCTTGGAAAGTCAAAGGTCTGTATAAGTCAAAAACCCACTCATTTACATTACCTGCCATGTTATATAAACCATAATCATTTGGTGGGTGACTGTAGATGTAATCTGTAATCATGGCACCGTCATTTAGCTTACCAGAGATACCAGCATAATCACCTCTTCCTCTTTTGAAGTTAGCTAAGAAAACTCCCATTTCTCTACCGTAAGGGTTTCTTAACGCATGACCATCCCAAGGGTATAATCTTCTATGAGTTTGATTTTCGTCTAACCATTGCGTACCTACTAAAGCCATTGCAGCATATTCCCATTCTGCTTCTGATGGTAAACGATAGTTTGGCAATACAATTCCAGTCTCAAGAGGTATTCTTCCGCCATCTAAAGAAACTTCAATACCTGCTTCTTCAGCTAATTTTTTGTTTACAACCGCAGTTCTCCATGCACAGTAATCATTGGCTTGCTCCCATGTTACACCTACAACAGGGAAATATCTAAAACCAGGGTATCTTAAATAGTGCTCTACATAAGGATCATTGTAAGAAAGTTCAGCTTCCCAAACAGAGGTATCTGGCAAAGCAGACTTGTAAAACTCATCTGATGAATCCCTTTTGATATAAAACAGATACTCCAACCAGTGAATGTTTGCTACTTCTGTTTCATCCATGTAAAACGAAGATACTGTAACAGTCCTCTCTACATTATCATTTTTATGTAAGATGTCTTCTTCAAAAGTACCTAGTACAGTTCTACCACCTTCTATATATACCAAGTTAGGTCCATCTGGCTGACCATAAAAATCAGAAACTTGAAAACCTTCTTCGTCATTGTAAGCCAATCCGGTAAAAGTACTCTCTCCACCTGGACTAATGCTCGTAGGCGCTCCCTTATGGGAACATGATGATACCATCATCATCACAAGAAGCATTAACGACACACTTCTTACTTTTTTATTTACATAACTCATAACACAACAATTTTTAAGCTTTTAAATATAAAAACAAATATCCAACAAATGCAAAATATTACTCTAATAAGTTAAATTCTTGACCAAAATTCATTAGTATAACTTTAGTTTCATAATTTTATTGCATGTTTTTTCTAAAAATGTTCAAAATTGATCAAAAACCTTTACACATACATGTATACTATGTGGTAGAAACAGTATAGTGAAGACAAAAACTTATTTTGCTTCTAATCATTAAAAGTTTAAATGACTTTTATGTTTATGCAAATAAAAATGATAATTTTGGGATAAACTTTATTATCAACGTGAGTATTCAAACGATATCCCCCTTCAACACAATTCTCAAAGGCTCTCCAAAGAACATTGTTGTAACAGCACACACTAAGCCAGATGCAGATGCGCTAGGTTCTTCTTTGGGGCTTAAACATTACTTAGCTACTTATGGGCATAAAGTATCTGTCATCATGCCTAGCGAATACCCTGCATTTTTGAACTGGATGCCTGGGAATGAAGAAGTGATGGTATATACTAAAGACCGACTGGGGCTTTGCGATCAGCTGCTCAAAAAAGCAGACTTTATTTTTTGTTTAGATTTCTCTGCCCTCAACAGACTAGATAAGATGGAAGAGGTGGTTCGCGAAGCGAAAGCCGACAAAATATTGATAGACCACCATCTTGAGCCAGAAGACTTTGCCAAATATACGCTTTGGAGTGAAAAAGCGGCTGCTACAGCTGAATTGATTTATGAGTTTATCGCTCTCATGGAGGATCTGGACAAAATCACAGTTGCTATGGCAGAGTGTTTATATGCAGGTATCATGACTGATACGGGCTCATTTAGGCATAGTAATACTACCGAAAATGTTCATAATATTACAGCAAACCTTATTAGCAAAGGGATAGATAATGCCAAAATACATCAATTAGTCTATGATAATAATTCGCTCAATAGAATGCGTTTTTTAGGCTATGTATTACTAGAAAAGCTTACTCCTCTCAATCAATACCAAACAGCATATATCGCATTGTCTGAACAAGAACTCAAAAAGTTTAGCTCCAAAAATGGTGATACGGAAGGGGTTGTTAATTATGCACTAGGAATTACAGGGATCAAGTTTGCCTGTATTATGGTCGAAAAAGAAGGTATTATTAAGATGTCGTTTCGATCGGTAGAAAATATAGCTGTCAATGAATTTGCCAAAGAAAATTTTGAAGGGGGGGGGCACCGCAATGCCGCGGGTGGTAGATCAAAACTTAGCTTAGAAAAAACCAAAGAAAAGTTTTTGGCTTTAGTACCAGACTTTATGAAACAATATCTGTAGAGGGTTTGAGACTTTTAGATTTTAAGACGTAAGACTAGAGAACGTATAGACTTACACAGGTAGGTGCGTAGGTAGCGAGATTTTATTCCACGAAAGTGGCATAGCAATTTACGGTTAGACTATTTACAAATTTACTATTTAAAAAAACGTAAACTTTAGGGCCCAATAAAAAGCTCATCTTATGGACTATTAATCACGGACTGGCTAATACTAGTAGTTTTAGTGCCCCAAAAGATATTTATAATCAATTTTAATACAATAATTATATCATATGACACTTGCAGAATATTTAAGTGAAAATAATATCAATACAGAGGAAACCAAATCAGGTTTGCAATACATACTGACAAGAACCAATGATAAAGCTAAGCCACAAAAAGGACAAACGGTTTCGGTACATTATACTGGGAAGTTATTAGATGGTAGCGTTTTTGATTCTTCTAAAAATAGGGGGGTGCCTTTGGACTTTACTTTAGGTGTAGGGCAGGTAATCTCTGGTTGGGATGAAGGTATAGCTTTATTAGGCAAAGGAGATGAAGGTACGCTGTATATTCCTAGCGATCTTGCGTATGGCAGAGCAGGAGCAGGCGGAGTCATACCTCCTAATGCAGACCTTATCTTTGAAGTGGAACTTGTAGATTTTAGATAAATAAAAATTATAACAAAAGGCGTAAGACATAAGAAATGAATCTCTTATGTCTTACCGCTTGTATTTCTAGAGGGAAGTATAATATTCTCTGTACCATGCTACAAATTTAGCTATTCCTTCTTCTAACGATGTGTTAGGTTTGAAGTTTACATACTCTTCTAATGCAGAGGTATCTGCATAGGTAGCAGGAACATCTCCTGGTTGTAAAGGCAAAAATTCTTTTTGTGCTTCTATGCCCAGTTCTTTTTCTAATACTTCTATATAGCGCATCAGATTTTCGGGACTGCTATTTCCAATGTTAAAAACCTTATAAGGAGCAGCACTAGTCGCTGGGTCAGCCTTATTAGCGTCCCAATCCTCATTTTTTTGTGGTGCTTTTGGAATTAGGCGTGTGATTCCTTCTACAATGTCATCTACATACGTAAAGTCTCTCTTCATCTTACCGTGATTAAACACTTTGATAGGTTTGTTTTTCATGATGGCATCTGTGAATAAGAATAAAGCCATGTCGGGTCTTCCCCAAGGACCATAGACTGTAAAAAAGCGTAAGCCTGTAGTAGGAATGTCATATAGATGAGAGTAGGTATGTGCCATTAGTTCATTGGACTTTTTAGTGGCAGCATAGAGCGAAACGGGATGATCTACACTGTCGCTTACAGCAAATGGCATCTTCGTATTCCCCCCATACACAGAAGAGGAAGAGGCATAAACTAAATGTTCTACAGGATTGTGTCTAGAGGCTTCCAAAATATTCAAAAACCCAGAGATATTACTGTCTATGTAAGCATATGGATTTTCCAATGAATAGCGTACACCTGCCTGTGCCGCCAAATTGACAACTATCTGAGGTTTATGCGCTGAGAAAAGAGCATCAATGCCTTCTTTGTCTTCTAGCTTTAGCTGATGAAAAGAAAAATGTTCTTCTTGCTCGAGTAAAGCCAAACGACTTTTCTTTAAGTTTACGTCGTAATAGTCATTGAGATCGTCTATCCCAATGATAGTATAACCTTCCTTTAACAATCGTTGAGAAAGATGAAAACCAATGAAGCCTGCTGCTCCTGTTATTAATACATTTTTCATGAGTTTAAAATGTGTTCGAGTGTTCTTGTTTTCAAGTGTTCAAGTTTATAACTACCTATTATTCAGGTAATTATTTTTTTATCTTATCGTCATCCTAAATGTTTTTTTCGAAAAAACTAAGAGGCAATGGCTTACTGCTAGAGACTATAACCTATCATCTACCAAAGAACGATCCCATATGCCTTTTAGGTCAAAGATCACGCTAGACTTATGTGTATGCTCTTTAATGTTAAAATCGAGAAATTCGGTATGTGCTACTGCCAAAAAGATAGCCTCATATTTTTCTGTAGGTTTTGATATCATGTCTATAGCATATTCATGTTTTACTTCTTCTGCCGACGCATGAGGGTCATACACTTGTGGGCTAATACCAAAAGACTGCAATTCTCTTATAACGTCTATCACTTTGGAGTTGCGTATATCGGGACAGTTTTCTTTGAACGTGATTCCAAGGATCAATACGTTAGCTTGGGCTACATTATTGCCTTTTTGAATAAGCAACTTCACCATTCTGTTGGCTACATGTATCCCCATATTGTCATTTATCCTTCTTCCCGAAAGAATCACCTGAGGATTGTAGCCTAGTGATTCAGCTTTATAAGTGAGGTAATATGGGTCAACCCCTATACAATGACCACCGACTAAGCCTGGCTTGAAAGGTAAAAAGTTCCACTTGGTGGCAGCCGACTCTAGTACTTCTAAGGTGTCTATACCCATTTTCTCAAAAATGAGAGAGAGTTCATTGACAAAGGCAATGTTCAAGTCTCGTTGAGCATTTTCGATCACCTTAGCGGCTTCTGCTACTTTGATGCTAGATGCCATATGAGTGCCCGCAGTAATGATTTCTCTGTATAACGCATCTACTTCCTTGCCTATGGCTTCAGTACTGCCCGAAGTAACTTTTTTTATATCCCAAATGCGGTGCTTTTTATCTCCTGGGTTGATTCTTTCGGGTGAGTAGCCGCAAAAGAAGTCTAGCTTATACTTTAATCCACTTTCTCTTTCTAATACTGGCACACAGTCTTCTTCTGTACAGCCAGGGTAAACCGTAGATTCATAGATAACGATGTCTCCTTTTTTTAATACTTTTCCAATAGTTTCCGAAGCCGATTTCAGAGGCCGCAAGTCTGGTTTTTTGTATTTGGTAACGGGGGTAGGAACGGTAACAATGTAGATACTAGCATCGGCTATTTCTTCTATCTTATTAGTGAAATGTAGCTGCTTTGCTTCCGCTAATTCTGTAGTGCTTATTTCTAGCGTGTGGTCTTTCCCTGCTTTAAGATCGTTGATCCTTTCCTGCTTCACATCAAAACCAATTACTTCTCTTGTTCTTCCAAAGGCGACAGCCAAAGGAAGCCCTACATATCCTAAACCTATTACAGCTATTTTTTTATCTGCCATATCATCTAACAACTAACAAAAAAACTAAGGTAGCGGTTTTTACAGTAGTACAGAAACTAGCGTACATAAAAATTTATAGAAAGAATGAAATATGATGTTTTCGGTGTCATTATAGTTGAAGAGTATGAAGTATAAAGTGCCAAGAGAATGAAAGTGTTTTTGGACGACTACTTATGTTGATTTTTAGTGCTTTTCTACTTTAGAAAGAAGGCTTTGCAAAACCATCTTTTGTACTTATTCAGCATTATATAGACTTTTGCTTATTACTATATGCCTAAAAGTTCATGACAACTGAGCTTTGTTTTGCCGAATAATTATAATTATCCCGATTTTAGAAAATAAATCTTTTGTTCATAAAACTATTTTGACTAATTTTGCAATCCTTTTAAAAGTACGATCATGGCGATTACAAGAATAGAAAGAAAATTAAGAAGAAAAAGAG
>WTJX01000196.1 GCA_011524675.1 Cytophagales bacterium | reverse complement strand
TTCTATTTCAATGCCCTTTTCAGCCAAGTGATCGACTATAGTAGAGGTTCCTACATTTAGTTTTCTCGCTACTTGGCTTAATCTCATTGTTTTTTCAGCTGACATTCTTAACTTTTATTCTTTATCTTTGGTTTAAACTTTGTAATAAAGTAATACTAAATCTTTATATTTTGCTTTTTGATTTTGTATTATTCACTTTCCTCTTCAAACTCTTGGCTTAGTATTTGGAAAATTTCTGAAACAGTTTCTTCTTCTAGCTCTGTTCTTCTTACAAGGTCTTCTTGACTAAGTGCTAAAACACTTTTGGCGGTATCTAAACCTATTCTTCTAAATTCATCTAGTATCCAAGCATCAATTTCATCTGAGAACTCAGATAGGCTTACATCTTCTTCTTGCTCAAAATCTGCTAATTCTCTGAAAATATCTATCTCATAGCCTACAAGTTTGCTAGCCAATTTAATATTTTGCCCACCTTTACCTATTGCCATCGATACTTGATCAGGCTTTAAATAAGCTGAAACTCTGCTGTTTTCTTCATCAAGTTTAATACTTGTTACCTTTGCAGGACTGAGAGCACGAGCTATGTATAGGTCAAGATTATCTGTAAAATTAATTACATCTATATTTTCATTTTCTAGTTCTCTAACTATGCTATGAATACGAGAACCTTTCATACCCACGCAAGCTCCTACAGGATCTACCCTATCATCAAATGATTCTACAGCTACTTTTGCCCTTTCTCCAGGCTCTCTCACTACCTTTTTTATAGAAATTAGTCCATCAAATACTTCCGGTACTTCACTTTCAAAAAGCCTTTCTAAGAAAACGGGAGAGGTTCTTGACAGTATGATCTTTGGGTTACCGTTGACCATTTCTACTCTACTAACAACAGCTCTTGCATTTTCCCCTTTTCTAAAACGGTCTTTATAAATTTGTTCACTTTTGGGTATAGAAAGTTCATTGCCATCAGCGTCCATTAATAATACCTCTCTGCTTAATATTTGATATACTTCTGCGGTAATAATTTCACCTACTAGCTCTTTATATTTTTCAAATAAAATATCTCTTTCTAAGTCTTTTATTTTTTGAATGAGTGTCTGTCTTGCGGTCATGACGGCTCTTCTGCCAAAATGGACCAACTTTACCTCTTCGGCAGCTTCTTCACCTACTTCAAAATCAGCTTCAATCTTTTTTGCATCAGCTAGCCTTATTTGAGTGTTTTCATCGTATTGCTCTTCATTATCAGCTACAATTTCCCTGTACCTCCAAATTTCTAAATCTCCTTTATCAACATTGATGATTACATCAAAATTATCGTCAGATTCATGTTTTTTGCGAATCATAGTTCTAAAAACATCCTCCAAAATTCTCATCATGGTAGGTCTATCGATATTCTTAAACTTCGCAAATTCCGAAAACGATTCTATTAATATTGAACTATCCATCTTAGCTTAAATTGTTATAACTAATTTTGTTTGCTTTATAGCTTCTAAAGAGATTGTTTTATTCAAAACTTCACCCTTTTTTTTATGTATTTCTATTGAAATGGTATCCTTATCTATCCTGTGTAGGATGCCTTTTGTTTCTTTGCCATCAGTCTCTATCACTTGGACTTGCCTACCCAAATTTTTTTGGTATTGTCTAGCTATTTTGAAGGGGTTTCCCATGCCAGCTGAAGATACTTCTAAAACATATGCGCCCTCGATGAAGTCTTCAACTTCAAAATGATTAGATAATTTTTTACTTAACGCAGAGCAGTCTTCTATTTTTACACTTGAATCTTTATCAGAATCAATGTATATGGCGATATTTTTCTTACCACCTTTACTTACACTTACATCTACTATATAATGAGAGCAGTCTTCTAAATATTTTTCAGAAAGTTCCCAAATTTTTTTCTCTAAATTCATTTTTTACCAAAAGAAAAGGGGACGAATAGTCCCCTTTTAAAATTCACACAAATTTACGCTAAAAATTTTTATCAAACAAACTATGTAACCTTTGAGCAATAAGTTTAATGAACAAAAGGCAAATTATTTTTTAAAATAATTTGCCTTTTGAATTTCTAAAGTCATGTTTTTTCTTTAATTCAATTCATTATAAGCATTGTACAATTATGTTTTTCATTTAGTTAATAGTTATAGAACTTTTAATGCTTTAATTTGTCAATTTCAATATATATTATTGTTCAAATGTGATACAAAAATTAAATTAATTGAAACGTTAATATCCTCTCTTCTATGAGGTTTTGATATTATAATTTCAATCTTTTTAGTTGTTTCCAACTGTTATTTTTTCAGTAGATGAGCCACATTTGTTTTTTATGATAACATTGTATAAGCCTTTTTCCATCTCTTTTCTGATTTCCCCATTTGAGTCAGCAGTTATGAAACTATAATTTTCTCCTCCGTTAAAGCTTATTTGATATAAGTTGACAGGTTCTAAGCCAGAAAATACGATAGTTCCATTTTTTGATAACTCATTTTCCATTTCTATTGCTGTTGTAAAGTTTGGAGCAGATCCTTCACTAGTAATGTCAGCAGTTTGTCTAGCTGTACCACATGATGTTTTTACAATTAATTCATAATGAGCAGGTTTGGCTCCTTTTTTTATAGCTCCGCTTTCATCCGCGTTTATGAATTCAAAATTCTCCCCACCATCTATACTTAAATGATATTTTGCAGCAGGTTCAAGACCATTTAAAATAATAGTACCTATCTTATCACATTGGCTAGGCTCTGTCTCCACTGTAAAGTCTGGTTTGTCTCCTTCTCTACCTACTGTTATTTCTCCTTTTGTAAAACCACAATCATTTGCTACAAGTATGTCATACCTTCCTCCATGAACTGGCAATTGGATAGTGCCTTCAGAACTAGCTGTTAAATGTTTGTAACTTTCACCATTTGTGGTACTTACTCTATATATTTCTCCAGCAGTAAGGCCTTCAACAGTAATGTTACCTACTTCACCACAGACCGATGGTTCTTGTGATAGGGTGAATGTAGGAGCAATACCTTCACTAGGGATTCTATGTTTTCCAGTTATTCTACCAAAGTCATTTTGCATGATAATATCATATTCACCAGCTAAGCCTGTTTTAGTGATTTTTCCTTCTGCATCTGGTTTTCCAATAGTAAAGGATACACCGTTATTCATGCTTATTTTATAATTTATACTTGGTGATAATCCAGTAAAAATCATTTTACCCATTCCTCCACAAGGGGCTGTTTCAGTTTCTATTGTAAAAACAGGCTTTTGAGCTGTTAATGTCATTACTGAAAATAATGCTATTATATTAAGGAAGATTTTCATTTTGAATCGTAATTAAATTGATATTTTGATAAATATTATAATATCGGCTTAATGAGCTTTAAAGGATAAAGTTACAAATGTTTCTTTATTCTTTCTTCAATTTTACATCTATACAACGGTAAAAAAAAGAATATGTTATATATAAAACTAGTAAAATGACAATCTGTCATTTTATTTTCTCTTAAACGGTTAAATTAACGACATATTGTCTCTTTTTTTCTCGAGATACAAACTGGAATACACTTTGATATTTTAGCTGCTGAAATTGATTTGGTTTAGTCTTTTGCTTTACAAAATAAAAGATT
>WTJX01000731.1:1813-3622 GCA_011524675.1 Cytophagales bacterium | reverse complement strand
GTTTACATAAAATCACACTATCCAGCTTTTACAAAAGTCTGCATTGAGTACAAGGTACAAAGTACAACGAATAATACTTTCCGTGGTTAAAAGCTAATGAAAATGAAGACGTAGTTCACCGAATGCATACAAAAATAGTATGATTCAGCCCTCTTTCATCTTTTGCACCTTCTTGGTTCTTACATTTATGTACTAAAAAAGCAGGGATTCCGGGTTTAAAAATAAAAAGTCAATAAACAATAAGTTTTGAGGGAAGTCTTCCTTCGTTTTTCCTAAAAAGTATAACTTTTAGGAAAGAAAGGAGTTTAAATGATAGAAAAGGAAGACTTCCCTAGTTAAAAGCGGAATCCCTGACTAAAAAAGCCTTAATTTTTCCATTTCTAAAAAAACTTTGTATAAAACTGTTAAATTTGTCATTCCACTAGTAAGGAGGTATTGTGAACTATGGTTTTACAGCGCTTCCTAGTATAAAAAGAAGACACTATGAGTGAAATAAGAAACGACTGGACCAGAGAAGAGATCAAAGAAATCTATGAATCTCCATTTTTAGATTTAGTGTACAGAGCTGCAACAGCCCATAGAGAGAATCACGACCCTCAAGAGGTACAAGTATGTACATTGTTATCGGTAAAAACGGGAGGGTGTCCAGAAGACTGTGCTTATTGTCCTCAGGCAGCAAGATACCATACTGATGTGAAGGTGCATAAGCTATTAGATCATGATGTAGTCATGGAAAAAGCTGTGAAGGCACAGGAGTCTGGTAGTACACGCTTTTGTATGGGAGCTGCATGGAGAGAGGTAAGAGATAATAAAGACTTTGACAAAGTGCTAGATATGGTCAAAGGGGTCAATAGCTTAGGGATGGAAGTTTGTTGTACTTTGGGTATGCTCTCCGAAGAGCAAGCAAACAAGCTCAAAGAGGCTGGTCTTTATGCCTATAATCACAATTTGGATACTAGCGAAGAGCATTATGAAGAGATCATCACCACTAGAAACTATGACGATAGGTTAGATACTATCAAAAATGTACGCAAGGCAGATATTTCTGTTTGTTCTGGCGGTATCATAGGACTAGGTGAAGGTATCAATGATAGAGTAGGCATGATCCATACCTTGTCAACCATGCCACAGCATCCTGAGTCTGTACCTGTCAATGCCTTAGTACCTGTAGAAGGGACTCCTTTGGAAGATCAAGAAAAAGTACAAATATGGGATATGGTCCGTATGATTGCGACAGCACGCATTACTATGCCTAAAGCGATGGTGCGTCTATCTGCTGGACGTGTGCGCATGACCTATGAGGAGCAAGCTTTATGTTTCATGGCTGGTGCCAATTCTATCTTTGCAGGTGATGAGTTGCTTACTACGCCTAACCCAGAAGTTGATGCTGACAAAGAACTATTCCAACTGCTCAATATCAAGCCTAGGGCTTCTTTCAAAGATCAAAAACAAAAAACGCCAGAAGCTGTAGCTCAGTAATAAAAGTACAACGATTTACGATTGGACGATTGACTATTTACAATTTTTGAGACTAAAGAGCGTAAAGACCTATCGACGTAGAGACATAAAGACGTGAAAGGCTGGATTTTATTCCACGAAAGTGGCGAAAGCTAATTAATAATTAATGATGAAGAATTAATAATGAGGGGGCGGATAGTGATTAGTGGTTAATGATTAGCGATTAATGGGGTTATGAGTTATGGATTATGAATGATGGGTGATGGGTGAAAAAGCCAACAGCTAACAGCTCATAGCACTTAGCCTACTGCCCATAGCCAATTGCACTAATACTTTAGACTAACGACTTTG
>WTJX01000731.1:0-1713 GCA_011524675.1 Cytophagales bacterium | reverse complement strand
GACTTTATACTAACGACTTAGTACTCTAAAGGGCTAGATACTAAAAAGCTAATAAGAACGTACAACGTATAACCCAAAACGTAGGACTTAATAACAAAAAAAGGCGGTTTATTAATAAACCGCCTTTTTTTGTTATTACTTTTTCTTTTTTCTTTCTTCTTGTAGCTTCATGGCTTCGTCTAGTCGTTGCTGAAACTTCGATTTCTTTCTACCGCCTTTTCCGCCGTCTTTTTCATAAGCTTGCTTATTGGCTTCAAGGGTTTCTCTTATCTTATCTTTGTCTATAAAGCGTGTCGCCAATAGTTGCTGACTGATGGTGATAAGGTTAGAAACAAAGTAGTAATAGGTCAAACCCGAAGAAAACTTATTAAGTACAAACATAAAGATCAAAGGCATGATGTAACCGATAGACTTCATAGGCCCTTGTGCTTGTGCATTTCCTTTGTTATTGATGTAGGTATATACTATGGTAGAGATCGTCATAAGTAGTGTAAACAAACTTACGTGATCGCCATAGAATGGGATAGGAAAACCAAAGTCCAAGATAGAATCATAGCTAGACAAATCGTCTGCCCATAAGAATGGTTGATGCCTCAGGGCAATGTTGTTTGGGAAGAAGTTGAACAATGCTAGTAAGATAGGCATTTGAAGCAATACGGGGATACAGCCACTCATAGGGTTTACACCCACCTTGCGGTAGAGTTTCATAGTCTCTTGTTGTTGCTTTTGCATGTCATCACCTACAGATTCTTTGATCTTGTCTATCTCTGGCTTTAGCTCTCGCATTTTTGCCATAGATAAGTACGAACGATAGGCGATAGGGAATAGTGCTAACTTGATGATGATTACTAGAATCAAGATTACGATACCGTAATTGCTGAATACGTTTTCTATAAGCTTGAATAGCTTGATGATGACATACTTATTGAAGAATGCAAAGAGTGTCCAACCTAAATCTATGTTTTTGTCAAAGCCTTCAATTTTCGTTTTTTCAAGCGTTTCTAGCTCGTTTGGTCCAAAGTAAAACTGCATTTTACCTCCAGAAAGTGCTTTGGAAGATACTATAATGTCTGCATTTAGATTTTTGAGGTAAGGAGCATTTCCATCTGTTCCTTTCATCGCCAAATTGGCTTTGTCAAAATTAAAATCCTTGGCAATGATGGAAGCATTGAAGAAACGTTGTTTCATCGCTACCCACTTTAGCCCTTCATTGATTTCTCCTTTATCTTCTTTTGCAGCTCCAGCACCAAGGTCATCAAAACTACTTGAAGCTAGGTAGTAATTGATGGCAGATTTGTTTACACTTTCATCTCTTCCTTTTTCTAGCAGTCTTAACTTGTCGTTCCAGCGAAGTGTAGCATTTTTCAATGCTATATCCGATGGTGCATCTATGGTATAGTCTATCAAGTAACCTTTCTCTGGCAAGCTATAGTGTTGGTTTATCTTAGTGCCATTGTCTAGGGTAAGGCTAAAGCTTACTTGCTTGCCATTCACCGTAGGCTCAAAGAAATAAGAATATAGGTCTTTATCTTCTACCATTAGTTGCATTTGACTGCTTTGCTCGTCCAACAAAAGCAAAGGCTGTTCTTGGTAGTCAGTGTACTTTTTGAGTATCACCTGTTTTACTTTTCCTCCTTTGGACGTAAAAGTAACTTTTAGGTCTTCGTTTTCGAGAATTATTTCTTCTTCTGTACCTACAGCGGCACTAGCAAA
>WTJX01000386.1:6600-12516 GCA_011524675.1 Cytophagales bacterium | reverse complement strand
ACTCAAAAGAGCATGATTTTATTCCACGAAAGTGGCAAAGAAGATTAGAGATTAATGATTAAAGATTAAAGAAGGGTGTAGTGTGAATCGGAAAGTTGTGTCTTTATTCAAGAAATGAAGAAGGTTTTAAGTTAGTAGTGTTTAGAGATTAGTGTTGGATTACGGATTATGAGTGATGAGTTTTTTAGTGCTTAGTGATGAATGATTAGTCTCTAAATAAACTTTATTCTTTGTACTCAATACTAGCTACTCAAAAGAGCATGATTTTATTCCACGAAAGTGGCAAAGAAGATTAGAGATTAAAGATTAAAGAGGGGTATAGTGTAAATCGGAAAGTTGTGCCTTTATTTAAAGAATGAAGAAATTAAAAAATGAAAGGTTTTTAAGTGATTAGTGTTTAATGTACTTTGTACTAATGACTTAGGACTTAATACTTTGGACTAAAAACGTAGAACTCAATACACTAAGAATGTAAAAATGTGCTGATGTATAGGCTACTTTGCTACTTTAGCTTCTGTTTCTTCTAGGTTGAATATTCCGCTCAATACATCAATGAGGGTATCGGCTTCTCCTCTCTTACAAGCTGCTTTTAGTTCCAATACTGGAAGCTTTATGATTTTTTGAACCATACTTTTGGTTACCATTTCCACCATCTCTGCTTCTCCTTCGTTCATTTTATTGAAGTACTTGCTTATCTCTTCTTTTCTTATTTGCTCTAGGGCTTCTTTGAGTTTATTGATGGTAGGGGAAACGTTCAATTCTTGCGACCACTTCACAAACTCTAAGATGGACTCTTCTATGATCGCTTTTACTTGTGGAATAGCTTGTTCTCTTTTGAGAAGTGCATCCGATGTTTTGTTCTGAATATCATCAATGGTATGCAATAGTACGCCAGATACTGACTCTACGGCTTTGTTGATGCTTGCTGGAACTGAGAGGTCTATAAAATATTTTAATGCAAATGGTGGTAATTGCTCTATCACTTCTTTGGTGATGATAGGTTCGTTTACAGCCACAGAAGAAAGAACGATATCTGCATGAGCAAGCTCTTGGTGTAAGTCTTCTATAGGTTTTGCTTCGTAAGAAAGCTCTTTTGCCAACGCTTCCGTTTTAGCAAAGGTTCTATTCATAAGCGTTACGTGCTTGACTTCATGATCTTTCAAATGTAGGCTTACATCTTTTCCCATTTCTCCAAGTCCCAATATCAATATCCTCGGTTCTATGAGTGCCGTAGAAAGTTCCTCTATCAATTCGTATGATGCATAAGGTACTGAGGCTGCGCCATCGCGAAAAGCTGTTTCTTGCACTACCTTTTTGTTGGTGAAGAAGATACTGTGCATCAATCTGTGCAAGAAAGGACCAGCAAGCTCTAAGTCGGCAGACTGCTGATAAGATTTTTTTACTTGATTGATGATCTGTAAATCCCCTAATACTTGCGACTCTATGCCTATAGCTATATCAAACAGTCTCTTCACTGCTTCTCTACCGTCTAGTATCACAAAATCTTTTAATAAGTCTGGCGATACAAGCGATGCTTTGCTAATAAACAGGGCATTGAAGATGTCTTGAGATAGATTTTGTTCGTGAGAATAAAAGACCTCTGTACGGTTGCAGGTAGAGATGACAATGGCTTCCTGTATCCCTAAGTTCTCTTTGAGGGAGTGCAATAGGTGTGTAGATTGATCAGTATCCAAAGAAAGTAAAGAGCGTATATCTAAGTTTGCCTCTTTGTATGATATTCCGATTGATCTAAAATTACCTAACATGCAGCATTTTTATGGTGAGAAACGTTGTAAAATTACAACAAAAGGGGCTTATTTGAAAGCTATTATGACGGATTTGTCTCAAATGATTCATTTATAGACATAAATAGATTAAATAATAAACTTTTTCTAAGCCCCATACTACTTTGCTAAAGCTCAAAAAAACATTTCGCACGCTCATAAATAACTTTTTGCAAAACCAGTTGGCAAAGCCGATACTCGCTTTGTTGGCAATGATTATTGTATCTGCCTCTTTTTGGTACACCAACAGACTAGTACGTAAAATAGAAAAAGAAGAAAGAAGGGAAGTAGCCTTATGGGCAGGAGCTATAGAACGGAGGGCAGCATTGGTGAAACTAACCAATGAGCTATTTTTGAAGCTTCAAAAGGAAGAAAGAAAGAAAAGTGAATTGTGGGCACTGGGGATCAAAAAGATTTCTGACATTGATAGACCACCACAAGATATAGATTTTATTTTTGAAGTTATTCAAAACAACGAAACAGTCCCTGTCATTCTCACCAATGACAAAGATAGCATCATCACCTTTTTGAACTTAGACAATCCGACACATGCCAATGATGAGCTGCTCTTTATGAAAGACTTATATACTCCTATCAAAATAAACATCTCAAAAGACGAGAGAAACTTTGTCTATTACAAAGACTCTAAACTCTTGACAGACCTTAAGTCTGTGATGAGTGATATTATAGCTTCTTTTTTATCTGAAAGCATTATCAACGCCACCTCTTCACCTGTTATTATTACAGACTCTAGCTTTCAGCAGGTCATCAGGTTTGGTCAGATAGACTCTACCTTGATAGCAAACAATAGCGCAAAGCTTATCAAACAAATGAAGCTAGAGAATAAACCAATAGAAATAAATTTGGGTGGTGGTGTAACTCATTACGTTCTGTACCAAAGTTCTACCCTGCTCAAGCAATTACGCTATTATCCTTTGATACAAATCTCAGCGATTGCTCTATTTGTATTTTTCGCCTATTACCTATTTAGTATTACAAGAAAGTCAGAGCAAAACAGGGTATGGGTAGGAATGTCCAAAGAAACAGCTCACCAGTTGGGTACGCCCATTTCTTCTTTGATGGCATGGTCTCAGATTTTGGAAAGTGAGCTAGAGGACCAAAGCATGATTGTTGAAATAAACAAAGACATAGATAGGTTAAAAAATATTGCAGACCGCTTTTCAAAGGTAGGCTCAGCGCCAGAACTTGAACCTTGTGATCTTATAAGCTTACTATCCGATACGATAGACTATTTGAGTAGCAGAATACCTAGGGCTGTCAATATTACTACTGACTTTACACTCATAGAGGCAAAAGCCAATATGAGCCCTTTGTTGTTTAGTTGGGTTATGGAAAACTTAATCAAAAATGCTGTAGATGCCATGTCGGGCAGAGGAAATATACATATCTCCTTATCGGAAATGCCAAAAGAGTTTGCTATCAAAATAAAAGATACTGGGGCAGGCATTCCAAAAGGGAAATTCAAATCGGTGTTTAAGCCTGGCTATACAAGCAAAAGAAGAGGCTGGGGACTAGGATTGACGCTCGCTAGGAGAATTATTGCAGGCTATCATAAGGGAAGAATCTTTGTCTCTTGGTCAGAAAAAGATTTGGGAACAGAGTTTACGATGCTACTTCCCAAAAAGGAGGTATAGTGATCGTATAAAGTAGTGTTACCGAAAGGGAAATAAAAATGTCTTGCCTTTGAATAGTACAAAGTACCAAAATGGTTTCTACTGACATATGTAAACTATACCTAAGTGATCTCAAAATGTCTGTTTGATACAAGAGCATATGTTGAGCTCATAAGAATATTTATTTGTCAATATCGACACCACTCCCAAGCTTTGACATGCTTGCTTACACTGCCAAAATATATGCATTCTACAGTTATTTCAAAAGATATAGCAAATAACACTGTCTATACGGAGCATAACAGGAGTAAAAAAATATTGTCAGATAGTTATACTTTAATAAAAATCTTCTATATTGCATTAGTGTATTAAATACATTTTATATCATAAACTTCTTCAAATGTCTAAACTTTCTTTCACATCCATAGGATCCTTTATTATATGCATATTATTCAGCCTTCAAGTTCATGTATATGGACAACGTACAATACAAGAACTAGACACTTGGAGTTTTAGTAGGCTAGATGATGATGCTTCAGGCTATCATTATGACGATAGTGCATGGGAAAAGGTAAGTGTACCTCATGACTGGGCTATTTATGGACCTTTTGATGAATCTATAGACAGGCAAACTGTACGAATAATACAAAATAACGAAGATAAAGCTACCGAAAAGACAGGGAGAACAGGCGCATTACCGTTTATAGGTGTAGGTTGGTACAGAACGACACTTTCACTTGATGAAGGCGATAGCCAAAAACAAACCCTACTTGCATTTGATGGAGCAATGAGCAATGCACAAGTATTCGTAAATGGCGTAAAAGTAGGTTATAGACCTTATGGGTACAGTTATTTTTATTTCGATATTTCAAACTATGTCAAAGCAGGAGAAAATAAGATAGCTGTGCGCTTAGAAAACAAGCCTTTTTCTTCTCGTTGGTACCCTGGAGCAGGAATTTACAGAAAAGTACAAGTAATCACCAAAGACAAGGAAAGCTTCAAACATTGGGGGCATTACCTCACGACCCCTACAGTATCAGCAAACAGTGCTAAAGTAAATATAATATCACAGTTTGCAGGCAAAGGCATGACCATCAAAACCGTGATAAAAGATGCAAAAGGAAAAATAGTCGCTCAAACAAAACAAGAAGGTGTCTCACAGAAAGTAACTCAATCTATAGAAGTACAAAAACCAAATCTTTGGAGTCCTGAGACTCCTTACCTCTATACTGCAGAGCTGCAACTTTATAAGGGTGCAAGTTTAAAAGATAGTGAAAAAATCCGTTTTGGGATACGTAGCATCAAGTATAGCCCTGCAAAAGGCTTTGAACTAAATGGGAAAGTTACAAAGTTCAAAGGGGTTTGTTTGCATCACGATCTCGGTCCTATAGGTATCGCTCTAAATAAGTCTGCATTGAGAAGGCAGCTAAGCATCTTAAAAGAAATGGGCTGCAATGCCATACGCTCTTCGCATAATATGCCTTCGATAGAGCAGTTAGAGCTTTGCGATGAAATGGGTTTCTTGTTCTTGGCAGAAAGTTTTGACGAATGGAAAAAAGGAAAAGTGGAAAATGGGTATAATAAATACTTTGAAGAATGGGCAGAGAAAGACATTGTCAACTTAGTGCATGCCACTAGAAATCATCCATGTATAGTGATGTGGAGTTCTGGTAATGAAGTGCCAGACCAAAGGACACACGATGGTGTAGAGCGAGCCAAATGGTTACAAGATATTTTTCACCGTGAAGACCCTACTCGCCCCGTAACTGTAGGTATGGATAAAGTGAAATCCGTAATGGAAAACGGCTTTGCCTCAGTACTAGACATACCAGGCTTGAACTATCGTGTACACCTCTATGAAGAAGCAAACAAGACCTTTCCACAAGGTTTTTTATTAGGCTCAGAAACAGCTTCAACCGTCAGCTCCAGAGGAGTATATAAGTTTCCAGTGGAGCTAGGTATCAAGAAAACATATCCTGACGGTCAATGTTCTTCATATGATTTGGAGTATTGTAGCTGGTCAAACATACCAGAAGACGATTTTATAATGCAAGACGACAAAGATTGGGTGATAGGTGAGTTTGTTTGGACAGGCTTTGATTATTTGGGTGAACCTACTCCTTACGATACTTACTGGCCTGCAAGAAGTTCTTACTTTGGGATTTGTGATTTGGCAGGTATCCCAAAAGACAGGTATTACCTTTACCGCAGTAGATGGAACAAAGAAAAAGAAACCTTACATATACTACCACACTGGAACTGGAAAGGAAGAGAAGATAAAACAACGCCTGTGTTTGTCTATACCAATTATGATAGTGCAGAACTATTTGTCAATGGCAAAAGTCAAGGTGTAAGAACAAAGAGCAAAGAGAATAAACTCGACCGTTATCGCTTGCGATGGATGGATGTTACTTATGAACCAGGCGAACTAAAGGTGGTGGCTTTTGATGCAAAGGGAAAAGCTGTAGCTGAGAAAAAATTGATAACAGCTGGCGAAG
>WTJX01000386.1:0-6590 GCA_011524675.1 Cytophagales bacterium | reverse complement strand
ATAAAGCTAGAAGCAGACAGAAAAAAGATCAAGGCAAATGGTGAAGACCTAAGTTATATAACCGCTACCATCGTAGATAAAGAAGGCAATCCATGTCCCTTAGCAGATCATCAATTGAAGTTTGAGGTGAGCGGTGCTGCCAACTATAGAGCCGCGTGTAGTGGAGACGCTACCTCATTGGAGCAATTTCACCTACCTCATATGAAAGCGTTTAATGGCAAATTGGTTATCCTAGTACAGTCCACCCATGAGACTGGTAAGATAACACTCAATGTTTCTGCCGATGGACTCAAAACAGCAAAAATAAATCTTTCGTCTTCTTTGTAAGAATAAGATACTTATATAAACAAAAAGCCAATTCACTATTACAGTGGATTGGCTTTTTGTTTACTAGAAGGCTTTGCATAACTAAGGTTTTGTACTTAGTCAAGGCTTTCAACATTTTAAAACCGCAGTTTACTGCGTGTAAATAAGGATTTTAAAATTTTGTATAACGCAGAATAAGTGCAAAAGATGGTTTTGCAAAGCTTTCTATTAGACATCTAAGTAGATGTACAAAAACAATTATGTGTTTTAAAATAGATTGAGGTCTATTTTCTTAACGCCTCCATTCTTTTGAGTGCTAAGTCGTTAATCCAAAGGTTATTGATTAATCGTTAATCTCTAAATACTAATCACTTAAAACCTCATTCATTACTTTTATTTCTCCATTCTATAATGCTCTACTCTTCCAATTTATACTAAACTTCTCTTTAATCTTTAATCTCTGATCTTTAATCTTATTTCGCCACTTTCGTGGAATAGAATCATGCCGCAATAGCATGAGCCGCTAAAAGAAAGACATAAAGCATGTTTGAAAAGCTAAATACTCAAACATGCTTCAAAAAAAATCACGGTCTATACTTAGATTCTTTAAATATTTTGGATGCATCTTTTTCTTCCATCAAGTCATTTAAGCTGACTTCTGGGTGCTTCTTCATATAAGAGCGAACAATCTGCCATCCTAACCAACGTCCTATCCTACCAGGGCATTTGTCTGCTATCTCGGTGGTATTGGGTCTGTCATCTATATAACGACGTATAACCTCTCTTTTTGTACTAAAAAACAATTTATTCTCTACAAAGTGTGCCCAAACTTTTGGCGCCATGTATTTTAAATCTTCTACTTCTTTGGCAGAATACTCTATAACTATCGAATCTGCAAAGGATGGGTACATGCTCTCTATAAAGTAATAAGATTTTCCGTAATGAATCATTTGCGATAGAGCTGTCTGATCTTTTCTATCAAAAGCATTGTATCGCTGGGAGACCAAGGCCATAACTTTTGTCGGAATGTACTCCTCAGAATAATAATCTAATATGTAACCTGGTATGTCTTTTGGGATAAACTTACTCTTTCCTGCCATAAAGAAATCAAGCCCTATGACAATAATACTATCTCGAACAAACAAATCGGTTCCAAAACCTGTGATATGGGAATACACTTTAGGAATAGGATGCTTGGGATAATAATGTGTAAGGTAATTAAACCCTGATGATAGTTTTTCATTTAAAAAACTCATGGTAGGAAAGGCATTTTCTGCATCTTGAGTAAGAGTATCTATACCTAGATCTTTCCCCATACGTACCAACTCGTACAACAAATAATTAATATCCGAAAATTGACCCGCTCTTAAAAACTCTTTAGCATACAATGGATACTCAGCTATAAACTGAGCTACTTGTGTGGTAGTATCAAAAGAGCTAAGCTTTGCTTCTAAACGCTCTATCTCGATATTTACTATTGGCGTATCTATATCGATATGTTTTCTATCTTTTTTCGCACACTGGGTAAAAAATAATAGAATAAAAAATAATGGAATAAATGACCTCATGCTTTGATAACGATTCTTTTTGGAAATGATTATTGAATTAAAAGCAAAAACTTTTCTTTCACAAATATTATTTCATCTTTTGAAAGTTTACCATCAATTCATACAATTTATTGGCGGCATTCTCTTCACTATAATGCATAGCTAAAGCTCTAGCATTTTCCTGATAGGTCATCAGTTTATCTCGGTCTCTTAAAAAAATAATTAGCTCCTGTACAAACTCATCTGTATGATGTGGGTTGTATGAAAATCCACATTCATTTTCTTCTATGAGTTTTTTGATCCATCCTTCAAAGTTTATGATAATTAATTTCCCCGCAGACAATCCATCAAAAAGCTTATTAGGACTACCTGTAGCCAATAAAGGTATATCGGCAAAAGAAATGTAAATGGCTTGGCATAATAACAACCTTTCTTTTACTTTTTCTTTACCTCCATATGAAAAAAAAGAAAGGTTTGTCAAATTCATTTTTTCTTTTTCTTCTTTAATAAAAGTGAGCTCAGCTCCCTCAGCCATGATATCGAAATGAACATTCAACGATTTTTCTTTGGCTTGCTTAGCTGCTGCTAATAAAAAAACAAGCTTATTTGCCATACCTGCCGTTCCAAAGTAGCCTATCCTAAAACATCCGTCATCTGCTATATGTGTGTCAAAAAAAGCTGTAGAAGCGATATTAGGTATGCAACGGATTTCTTTTTGAGGTACTAATGCTTGGATATAATCTGCAATCGCTGGTGATAAAGCTACGATGGCTCTTGCTTGCCGATACACTAGCTTTTCAAAGAAAAAAAGAAAAGAAGTCAGCAACTTATTTCTTATCACCCCCATCTGTACCGGGACAGAAGGCCATAGGTCTCCTATTTCAAATATATAAGGTATCCGCTTGACAAATTTAGCATAGAGTGCTATCACACCCGTAGAAAGCGGTGTGGTCATCACATAACATACATCTACTTGCTTTACTTTGTGCAATAGGTAAATGCTTTTGAACATGAAGCGTACAAAGGCAAGGATTCGTTTTGTAAAGGATAAATGATTGGAATAAGGAATAGGGAGGTAATGGACGTGTATCCCTTCCACTTTTTTTTGAAGGTAAGAAGGTGCATTGTGAGAAGTTATCATAACAACTTCTATCCCTTTTTGCACTAAACTCTTTGCCAAATGGTAAGAGCGAATTCCCCCTCCTTCGGAGGGGGTTTTAAAATACTGATGAACATATACTACTTTTGAAGGGCTCCCCATCAAAATCTCCTATTTTCAAATAATCCAGGACCACCACTAGCCTTCAATATACTATCTATTTCTTGTAATTTTGGACTTTTAGGATCTTCATTAAAAATCACACGAGCAATCGTTCTTAATATATTTTTACTAATATCCTTATGACCTCCATACGCACCGTTTGGATTATTAAGGATGTATTGCAATACTTCTCTAGCCCTTGCTTCCATCAAATCTGACAATGCTTGTCCTGTTTCTTTTTCGCCCATTTGGAAATACAAAGGAATGAATTGTGCAGAATAAATATCATAAGGAATGGCTTCGTCTGGCATTACCTCGAAACATTTATCAATAACCTCCAATGCTTTAGCTTTGTCACCACTGCGGAATAACTCCAAGGCTAATCTGTAGTACTGACTTCTTGCATTCAATGAGAAACGCTTATAATTCTCATCATAATATATCTCTGGGTTATCCATGTTTCTCCAGAAAAAATTATTCATCAAATTATCATACATAACCTCTACATCAAGTTCACCCTCTGGACTAGCAAACTTAGTAGGGTATAGCCTGTAAGCTAAACCTTCAAGCGACATATGATCCTTCAAACCTAAAAAATTTGAAAAGCCTAAGGTGGTAGAAAAATAAATAGGTCTTTCCCAGTTATTTTTATTGATATTGATAATCATATCCAACATGATTAAATCCTTTTTTTCAAGGTAGTTTTTCCCTATGCTCCATGCTAACGTGGTCTTTAACCTATCTTTATATTTTTCAGGAATCACATTCCCACTAGACAAAGCAGAAGAATCTACATCTAAAACAAACAGCTTACTAGGAAAAACATTAAAATACTTCTTAAACCTTTTATTATTAGGTATTACATGTCTGATCTTCTTATGATCTTTTTTCAATAAATTCATATAAAGATCAAGCATCATAGGTGCATCTTTCTGTTTTTGGCTTATGTTAGAATAATATACAACATCGTTTGTACCTTGTATGTATCTTTCACGGTCTAATGAAATAGGTAGCCCCTCAGACTCATAGGTATCTTCTTTCATTTGGTCTATATACCAATCAGTATTTAACAAACTTAGGTTACATACTCTTACATCCGTTCTAAAGCCTTCTACCTCTTGCACATACCACAGTGGGAAAGTATCATTATCACCTCCTGTAAAGAGTATCGCGTTCTTTGCACAAGAATTCAATAGGTTTTTGGCAGAATCTACCGAATGATACCTGTTTGATCTATCATGATCGTCCCATTCCTTGGCAGCCATCAAAGCAGGGATACCTAAACTTATCACTACAGATAAGAGAGCAGCAGGTTCACGTTTTAATAGATGTTGTCCTACCCACTCATATATAGCGATAACGCCTAAACCTATCCATATAGCAAAAGCATAAAAAGCACCTACATAAGTGTAGTCTCTTTCTCTCGGTTCGTAAGGCGGTTGGTTTAAGAAGAAATTAATAGCAAGTCCTGTCATGACAAACAACACTATCATTACGATTGCTTGTTTTTCATTCTTTTTAAATTGGAATACCAAACCTAACAAGCCCAAAATCAATGGTAACGCAAACAGATTATTTCTTGCTTTGCTTTTTAGGTTATAAGGCATCTCTTCTGAATCCCAAGGTCTCAGTGAATCAGAATCTTGGATATCTGTTTCCCTGCCAATAAAGTTCCATTTAAAATAACGGAAAAACTGAAAACCGAATTGACGACTAAACATAAAAGAAATATTTTGAGCAGAGGTAGGTCTATCACCCTTCTTCCACTTTCTACTTCTAGCCTTGATAAATTTATCATAGGCATCAACATGCCCTCCTTGCCTACTATGCATTCTAGGAATTAATACCTTATCATTAAAATCATATTCTGTCTCAGTTTTATAATCATAAACGACGTATTTATGCTCTCCTTTTTTGTAAAGAGGACTACCATCTATTTGTTTTTTTGGACTAGCTGTATATTGAGGCCCAAAAAACAAAGGTCTTTCACCGTACTGCTCGCGCTTGAGGTATGAGATTACTTTAGCGGTTTCGTCTGGGTTGTTTTCGTTTAATGGAGGGTGAAAATTTGCTCTTATGGCGATGATGGCATAGGTAGAATAACCAATAAGAATAAAAACAAGAGACAAAAGCCCTAAGTTTAATAATTCTTGATTGTGCTTTACAGAATATATGATACCATATACAATAGCTCCTATAAAAAGTGCACAAAAAATAATAATTCCAGAATTGAATGGTAAACCAAGACCATTCACCATTTTAAGCTCAACCCACCAAGCGACACTTGGCAAACCTGGAATAATACCGATCTGTATAATCTGTAAAATCACAAAACTGATGATAAAGGTAAGTATTCCTCCCCCCCAGTTTGGTTTTTCATATTTTTTGAAATAATAAACCATACCCAAGGCAGGGATAGCTACTAAGTTCAATAAGTGAACACCTATAGACAAACCAACCATATAAGCTATAAGAATAATCCATCGGTTTGCTCCTTCTTCCTCTGCTACTTCGTTCCATTTTAGAATGGCCCAAAAAACAAATGCGGTAAAAAATGAAGAAAAAGCATATACTTCAGCCTCAGTTGCTGAAAACCAAAACGAGTCTGAAAAAGTATAGGCTAAAGAACCTGTAAGTGCTGCGCCTAAAATAAGGATTTTTTGAACTCCATTTGGTTCCCCCTCTACTTTTAATAATTGCTTTGCCAATAGGGTAATAGTCCAAAACAAAAATAAAATAGTAAAGGCACTAGAAAGTGCAGAAACCATATTTACCCAGTAGGCTACTTGTTCTAGGTCTCCACCGGCAAACAAAGAAAACACTCTGCCTACAAGTAAAAATAATGGAGCACCTGGAGGGTGAGGTACTTGTAGCTTGAATGCTGCGGCTATAAACTCACCACAGTCCCAAAAACTTGCCACTGGTTCCATGGTTGAAATGTAAGTTATCGCAGCAATCAAAAATGCGAACCAACCACCAATTGTATTCAGTTTTTTATAATTCATTATTATTTCTATTTCTTATTCTTCTATATATACTGTAGTGAAATAAAAAAGTCTATTTTATAAAACAGCTTAAAATCTTGAAACTTGATTAGAACACTAAACATAAGAATCTAAGTTCTTACATCCTATGTCTTTTTTCAGCTGCAAGACATTTTCGTTTCACTTGAGTATAAGATATTTTGATGTTAGAATCGGATGGCTAAAATAGGAAAAGTTTTTCAGTTTATTTCAACGATAAATTAGGTTTAAAAAAAAACTAGTAAAATAACTTATCCAAAAGCTTATAGAAAGACACTTAAATAGTCCTAACCCACTAATTCTACTTTATAAAGTTAGGACGTTACTATCCCTCCTCTCCTACAAACTCTGTTTTCACCAAAAATTGGCTATCATCTGTTTTTCTTTACTTCTCTCACAGAGTCATAAACAAAAAAATTAAATCACTTATTTATTTAGCAAATACAACTATAT
>WTJX01000302.1 GCA_011524675.1 Cytophagales bacterium | reverse complement strand
TAAGACTACTTGACACTACTATTTTAGTCGGTAAAACTCTTCCTTTGAAGCAAAATAATTTGAATAGCATAAGTTTAATTTTCAGTATCATCTTTTTCTTTCATTAATTTACCAGTATTAGTATTTAGTTTTAGACCTGTTTGGTCAGAATAGCGATTTTTGTCAGCATAGATATAATTGTTTTTAAAATCATCTACATCTTTGAATACTTTTAAAATAATATCGCCGTCAAATTGTGCTTTCGACCCACCACGCATACCGCCAGTAACGGTACGTTGAAAAATGCAGAAGAACAACTTACCATCGTAAGCCTTACGTAAGTCATCATCAAAATCTATGTTGTTTTTTTCTGCAAGTTTGTTCCATGAATCAACTAACACAAAATCATAATAAGGAATGTACTCTTTGAACTTTTCAAAATTATCTTCTGATATGCAGCTTATGTTTTTCTTGCTTTTTTCAGAGATATATTGATCTATTTTTTCTTGGAATAAATTACTTTCAGGATGTTCTTCTATAGAGTTAAACAAGCCTTTATATCCAGCTTTGGCTAGTACTTCCATGACTTGAAAAAACCAACGTGTCTTACCTGACCCCTGTGGAGCATCCAAGGTTACGGCAACACTTTCTTCAGGCTTTCTTTCAATCTTACCTAAAAACTTACCTATATCTCCTTGAATATTAAAATACTCAATAGGCTCTGATCTTTTTTTCTTGGTTGCTAAAGTTGGGAGAGGTAACCTCCCTAAGTTTTCTGTGGTATCTTTTTTCTCTATATCTTTGGTTGAGTGATTCTCTTTTGACTGTTTTTTAAACTCATCCCAAAGTTGTTTATTAGTAGAAAACCGCCAATCAAATGACCTATCAAAATCATCCTGTTTACCATTTTTTGTGAGTTTATCAAAAGTTATAGTCTCAGGTTCTAGTTTTTTATCTATTTTTTGTGATCGATTGTTTTTAATTAAAAACAACCTTTTATAAACCCCATCTACTTTGTATAATACAAATCTTCTATCTAATTCAGAATCATACGATTTTATAACTAAATCGCCCTCCTGTTCTATCCTTTCATGTTCATCTAGTGCTATTTTTTCTTGCACTACATTTACTCCTTCATCTTTAAGAACTGAATTTACGGCATAAACAGCATCTGAAGTTAATTGCCTTTGCCAGGCCTCTTCTTTTCTTGACCAATTAAAACCTGTTTTTTTTAATTGGTTTCTTTTTTCAACAGGCGGTTTTTCATCAAAGAAAATTTGTAAACGATTATTGCCATAATTTAAAAGAACATATCCACCTTCAAAAGGAAACTCTTTCTGTGATTGATTAGATTTTTCTTTACGTTCTTGAAAACGTTTTTCTTCAAGAATCCTTTCTTTCAACTTGTTTATCTGTTGTCTATTGTTCGTCAACATATAGGATGGAAACCCTTTTTTTTCTCCAAATTGTGGATTAAGAACACTACTAATAATTTCATCAGACACCCCTTCTTCCTGTAGATTTTTCTTTACCTCTTCATCATTCTTTGCTTTCTTAATGATCTTATTTACGTTTTTATAAAATTCTTGATACTCTTCTAATTTTTTTAACTTTTCCTCTAGCAGTTCAAGACTTCCATCCTTACCCGAAACAATAATATTAGATGATTCTACTAAGCCTAATTTTTTTTGTATATACCTAAGCTCTTTGTCATAGATCTCAATATATTTATTCATCTTTTTATAAGCTGCATCACTTTTTCTCCTATTTGAGTCCACAGGGAATTTTGCTGAGCCTGTAATCATCGAACTCATCACACGGCTATGTGAACGGAGATAGTTAAGGGTAGCATTTTTATATTTCTCTCTGAAGTTAATAAATAGTTCATCTAGTTTTATAATCTTATCTTCTTTATCCTCGACATCTTTTAGCTCATCATAAATTGAATAATAAGCGTGCATAAGGTCATAAAAGTAAGATCGACGTGAATTTTCACCTCTTTTTTTGGGAAAAAAAGAAGTCCACATATAAGCGTTTTCAGCATCTGTTATAGATATATCTTCTTTGACACCTTTCAAAGGTTTTGGTATTGGTAACTCTTGGTATCCTATTGTTCCGTCTGAGTGTTTTCTTTTAAAAATGTTATAGGAAAAAACTACGTCTCTTATTAATTCATCTAAAGGGTTTTTAAATAACCCTCTATCTTCAGGCAAATTCTCTACTTGCTTCTTAACTTGTTCTCTTGCTTCATAAAAAAGATTTGTTTGATTATCTGACTTTACTGTTAAAAGCACGTTTTTTATCTGCTCTTCTATACTCTTACTCTTGTTCTTGTTACTTTCAGAAAGCTGCTTATCTAAGGCTATTCTATATTTCGCCTGTTCTCCCTGCTTTCTGTCTAGGATATAGTCAACCGCGTTTTGTGATTTTGCTGCTACTCGAAGAAAAAATCTAGGGTCTTTCTTTACACTAGCTTTTACTTTTCTCTTGAAGCCTTTGATATATTTCGCTGATTGCTCAATTTCAATTTCATTAAAATCAAAACCTGCTTCCATGTTAAGGTAGTTTGATCCTAACTCCGCAATAATTTCTTCGTAAGAATACTCTTTATCACCGAATTTAATACCAAACACACGGTTTAACCTCTTGTAATTCCCCGTCCAATGTACTAGTTCATGAAAAAGGTTAGAATAATACAATGGTGGACTATCAAACTGATCTATCTTAGGCATATTGATATAATCGCCTGTAGGACTATAATAAGGTTTATTGTTATTTTTAAAAACAATCTTAGGTTTAGTAGGCGTATGCTCTACTATCATTTCGGGTATATTGATCTTTAAGCTTTCAATCTTTGCTTGCCTTTCTTCTTTTTTTCGTTTTAAGTCTTCTAACTCCCAATCTATCCCCTCTATATCATTGCCATTGAAAACATTGTAATACTTTAAGTAACCAAACTTATTGTCTTCAGCAAGATCGTTTAGGGTATCGTATATTGAATCATCTAAATCAAATTCATCATTTTCTAAGCTCTTAATGAAATTTTTCTTAATGTAATCCTCATGTCTTTTTTGCTTTTTTGTGTCAAAGAAAGTGTATCTAAAGTTATAGTAAACTATTCTGATTGCTTTAGACCCTTTCTTTATTTTACCACCTAGCTTTTCTAGTTGATTAAATGTAAGAAAGTAAGGGTTTTCGTCAGAAAAAGGATTAAGCAATAGAGCATTGATTCCTGTATATGGATTTTTTGTGTGAAAATTAGTTGGTGGTATGTTGAATAGCCTAATTGATTTCCAAGGTTTTTTCCAAAATGGCAAATCCTCTTTTTCCATAAGCTCTAAAAGCTTATCATTTACCATTTTGTAAATATCGTTTTGAGAGACTTTACCCAGTCCCTCTATATCATCACCTATAAATTCCTTTTCTTCTTGTTCTGAGAGAAAAGGAATAGCTCCTAATAAGTCTGCTGTTAACGGCTCTTGTATAGGATTTTCAACAGTTATTTCAAATCCGTCATAATTTTGGCTTTGATACAAAGCCTTCGATAAATTAGCTACAATTTCATGATGCCCTTCATCTTTAGCCTCATTGACTAAATCAAGCAATTCATCATAAAAGACAGTTCGCCCATGTAAGGCATTGTATTTTGAAATAACTGTTGACATTGTAACTTACTTTTTCACTATTTTAAAACATTTACCATTGGTAAAAGAATAGCCTTTCTTTCTTTTCCCTTTATTTACGCCTGATTGGTAAACAGCATCTTTTGGTCTACAAGGCACTTTTTTAGTTTCTACTTTTTTTGATTTTGAAGTTTTTTTCTTTGGCAGACCGTCTATACCACTAGGTTGCCATTCTGGATCGTTTTGTAGTTTTTTTCTATCTCTAGTAGCAGCCCCTTTTTTAGCCGCGTTACTACGTTTATTCATCTCTTGTTTAGTCAAGTAACGTATTACTTCACCCTTTGAATTAATCCTAAGTATAGTCCCTTTTTTGATTGGGAATCTACCTAAAATCTCACCTGTATTGCCGTTTTTGGTTTTGATTTTTTGTCCTACTCTACTCATTGTAATTACATTTTAGTTTATACTCTTTTTAAGGCTCTTACGCCCTCTACTCTATTGACTGGAAACCAGTCTGAACCAGCTCTATTGTTTTGGTTTCCACCATATAATTTGACATACTTTCCATTTTCAGAAATGGCTTCAAATATGCCTACATGACCTAAACCACAGGTTTTATTTTTTCTCCAAAGCACAACGACGTTACCTAATTGTGCATCCTTCAGAGGGACGGACTCACCAACCTTCAGCCATGACTTAGCCGCTGGTGAACCAGTTCTTTCATATCCCGATTCTTTGGCTATATGGTTTATAAAAGTTGAACACCATGGGGTTTCATCGTCCTTAATGTATCGAAAACCTCTCGATAGCGATTTTACCATGTTGAGGATCACTTTACTATGTTTTGATCCTTTGATCTCCTTTAGCCCGTTGTATTTTTTGGCTACTAAATAAAAATCTTCCATTATTTATTGATGTTTGGTTTATAAAATCTTTTAAGCACTTAAATTTTTAGCTTTTTTAGCTTCGTTTAAAGCTTGAATAATCATATCTAAGACACTACCATTTTCAATGATAGCATCAGTCTTTACAGCCATAGCCTTGGCGATGTTTGCTATAGGTGCTGAACCTTTGAATAGGTCTGCATTAGCTGTGTTCGCTAGATCACCATCTACTTTAAGTTTGTCTAATGCTATTGCTCTGTCATCCGTCAGCCTGCTTAATAAAGTCTGTACCAACGTTACTAAAAAGCTAATATCTGTAAGCGGTGCGTTCTCTAAGGCTTTAGCTTTAAATACATAACCTTCGCTTGATATAGAAACTAAAGAGCTTAGTATATCATAGATACTAGAGCTTGTGGAGGTACTCGCTTTGAAATCACTAGCATTATCCGTATTAGCTAATTCCCCTGTAATGTTCAGCTTGTCTAAATATTCGCTCCTAGGCGCGGTAAGTCTGCTTAACAAGACGTATAGATTCGATTCTAACGAACTTGTATCAGCCGTTGGACTTTGTTCTAAGGCTGTTTGAGTAAGCCTGTTGTTTCCGTTCTCAGAAGGTTCTAAAATTGATTGTAACAAGGCTTTAATTACTAAAGCTTGTGCGTTGGTATTGCTTGCCGTGCTTTGAGTTGCCAAAGCTGTCGTATCTGCTTTGAACTGGTCTGCATTAGTGGTATTGGCAAGTACGCCTGTAATGTTTAGTTTATTAAGTAGCTCAACTGTATTAGACGGAAGCCTTGACAATATATTTGAAATATCATTGATTAGTTGTGTCGTATCAGCAATAGGACTTAGTTCTAGGGCTTTGTCCGTCAATCTTGTATTACCAGTTCCATCGTCTTCAACAATGGATGAAAGCGTACTATCTATTTGATTTGTTACATCTGCATTTTCATTTACTGCTTTACTTAAAGAATATATACTCCCTGCTATACCTAAGTCAATTACATTAGCCCCAGTTTCTAAATGTATAAGTTCATTTTTCTCTAGCCAGGTCCCGTCGATATTGGCATAGACTTTTACAGGGTTGACGACTAACGAGTAGAAAAGAAAAGCGTAATTATTGCCTTCGTATATGAGTTCATTAGTTGTAGGATTAAATACTCTAATGTCATTACCGTTAGTTTCTGACAAAGAACTATCTTGTGTTTTATCAAATACCTTAGCAGCATATTCTTTACCTATGACTTCATTAGTAGTTCTAATTTCATCTTTAAAGCCTAGTCCATTTGTATAGATAGTCGCTGTAAGCACTTGATTTTCGTCATCAATACCACTTAAGACCAATGAGGCTGTTCCTTCTGTTGAATCATCTATGATGACTTTACAGTTTCCAAAGTCTAAACCGTTTTCAAGCATGGTGATTGGAAAAAAAGAGTTGTCTGGAATATCCTTCCAAACCTTTCTTAACGCGCAATACGCTTTCTCTTTATTATCATGTATTGTAAGCTGTTCTGCTTCTACTTCTGATAAGCTTACGTCCTTATTTTCAAACAATGTTATGCCTACATCAATGCTTTCTTCCAATCCTGCTAGATTAATATCTAACTCGTTTACACTTAAGTAAGCATAGGATTTTATAAAAGCATCATCGGTAAAATGATGATCGAGAGACTTTGTTTTATATAACACTTCTAAAGGAGGAGACTTAGCAGTCCCTACATTTTCAGTATCATTAATTGCTGTAAAGCATAACAAATAGTCAATTGTTGTTTTTCCTTCAAAATCAACGCTTTGAAAATAAACGGTATCTTCCAACACCTGCATCCCTGTAACTAAGCTAAGATATGTTGCGTCGGAATAATCCCTAGTCGTTGCTTGTGTACTATTTTGCATATATACAATAGCGTCATCAATTGGGTTTTTATTGATGTCAGTAACATAATACTGTATTTTTTTTCTTAACTCTGTCCTTCCATTAGCCTGAGTTCTATTTATGTGTACCGCTGATTTAGGTGCTTGCTCAGGATTAAAACCATAAACGAGGTAAGCCCCCATTGGATTCAAATATCCAAAATCACTAAAGCAGTCTTGGGGATTATAACCCTTAAGTACTGTAGGTGATTGTAAGGAATTTTGATCCAAAATCCCTTCTTGTCCTCCCCTAGGAGAATAGTTATTTAATACTGGCGTTGTAGTGGTAGCAGTAAAAGCATTGGTACAATTCTGAGCGATAAAACCTTCTGTTATATTCACATGTCCTCCAAACTGAACACGCATCATTGAGTAGTTACCATCAGTTGCTATTCCTCCTTTTATACAGCCTAGTTCAGCTATAAAATAACTTGATGCTGACATTAAATTGAGTGGTTGCCCACCCGCCATTTGCACAAAACCGCCTTTAAGTTGTAATACTCCGCTATCTATTCTGATACCTGTTACTTGCGACCAACTTTGCCTAGCCTGTTTCGTCGCTAATATCTGAGGAGTACCTAGTTTATCACTTTCAGTACCATTAGTAATGTTACCATGTATAAGATACTTTGCTGTATCACCATTGACATAAAGAAAAATATCGGGTTCGTTTTTAAACGTAATATATTCTGTAGCTAATTGTTCTACAGTGCCTGAGTAAACGGCTATTCCTACGCCGTTCAAAGTATAATAGGTATTGTCTCCAATCTCTTCATAATCGACTTCATTTAGTCCTTTCCATCCTGTTAAATCAATTGTTCCACTACCTCTATATTGCAATTGACCTGATGCTACAGTCCAGCTTGGGTCTGGTACCAAGTCATCATCTATATTAATTGCCCCATTGGTTTCTACAAAAGTTGTATTAACTGTTTTAGCATTATTTATCCCTAGAACGTTGACTATCCCGCCCGATAAGTTCTCTATTACGGAAATGCTTTTTATACCGTTTAAGGTGATGGTAAGAGGTTGTAAGGTTACAATTTTATTTACTTCTGTAGATACTGTAGTGTCTTCTGAGAGTACTAATACATTATCAATCACATTGACGCTTCCAGTATAATTTGTTACCGTAGAATCGTCTAAAATGTTAGATTGTAAAAAGTCTGGTGTACTAATGGTACTTAGATTAGAGCCATTACCGTTATTAATGGTTAATGTACCATCACCGCAAAATTGTATGTCTATATTCGTTAAATGATCCTCATGCCTGTGTGTGATATTGTCAAACACTAATGAATAATCAATAGCGTCTGTGGCTTGAAATATTCTAAATAAACACCTTTCTCCAGTAAACTCTTGGTTAGCAAAAGTATCAATAAGGGCTTGTTGATTGGCAACTGTATCAGATTCAACAACTATAGTTGGTAAAACAATCTTCTCAAATCGTTCTAAAGCATCTGAGGTGGTAAGTAAAGTATTTGGGTACTGACACCATAAGCTTAGATGATTAGAACGTACAGAAGAGGGAACTGTCGCACCATTAAATGTTTTTAGTGATTCAGAAGTATTGCCTAAGACTATATCTCCAGCGTGTTGGCTCATGCCACTTGTAGCATTTGGACTAGTCGCATAGCCTTGATATGAACCGTCTAGCCACATGTGCATTCTATTATATTCACCCGATAAAGAACTATGTTCATAAGCTACCTGTATATCATAAATTCTGTTTGGGATTACATTTATTTTTGATAGATGTATAATAAACTCACTGCCACTTGTAGCGTCTGCTATTTGGACTGAAAATGAGTTACCATATACATAAATAGCAACATTGTTTGTTCCTCCTCCTTGCTCATACACACAGCTGAGTACTCCTGTATCTTCTACCATTACACTAAGTTGGATAGTCATTGCACTATCTGACCAACTAGGAGGTGTACTGGTATTGCCCCCATAGTTTATATTAGCATTGCTAACATTTCCAATTCTAACACCATCTTGTCTTGTACTCGTGTCGTTTATAGTATTTGTTTTAGCACAATGTGTTGTGCCATAGGTGATGGGAGTAGGATTGAAACTAAAACTTCCACCATCTATACTAGTTAACGCATGTGATCCATTACCTCTATCCTCGGTATTTACATAACCTTCATTGTTCAAGGTGAAAATGTGTGCTGCACCTTTAGTGGTAAATAGTTGTATTAAAGACATTATTGTAAAAATTAATATTCCTCTTTTCATTTTTGTTTTAGTTTAAATTTTTATGGCGTATCCTTTTGATATGATATTTCCATTTTCATCGTAATGGAAGTGTAAAAGATTGCCTATAGCGTTACCTTCACCGTCTATCTCGTCTGTCTTATCTACTAAATAACCTTCTTTAGAATCGTAGATATAGTAAATAGTCAATCCTATTTCTGTATATAATTTTGTTGAAACATCACCATTATCATTTAAAGTAATGATAGACGTAAAGGGTAAATCCTCATTTAAGAAATAAGGATATTCTAAACCCTTTTTTATTTTTTTGGTATTCGTGATGGTATCTAGCCAAAGTCCGCCAACTGCCATATAACGATGTGGTAAGCCAAAACCTTCTCTATAGCTGTCAACAAAGAAATGTTCCTGTCCGAAAGTGATCTCTCCATGATGTCCAGTAACTTTTACAGCTCCTAGTACTGTACCTGCTTCAAGGTAGATATGCTCTTGATTGTTGCTGTATGGGATTAATTGTGTACCGTAAAAATTCACACCATCCGCTATACCTTGACTAAAGGTTACAGGATATCGTTGATTTTCGTCTCCCTGTAGTGTGCCGCCGTAAAAGTTTAAGTTCGCTTTTTCTATGGCGTTTGAAATCAAAATCCCTGAATGTATGCGGTGATGAATACTTGTAGGGTTATTCTCATGAATTCCACCTAAATAAAAATCTACATTTCTTGTAAAGAATTTGGTTGCACTTGATTTCCCCTCGTTTATATTTAGGGCTATACCAAAGTTTGTTAGACTCCCTATTTCTACCTTACCGCCATCTATACTACCAATGGTAACGGCTACAGCACTAGGAGCTGCTGCACCTATGCCCGTACCACTCACTTTGATGTTTATATTTCGGCATCTGTCATAACCGAAGTTGCCGTGATCGCTTTGGTTAGCCCCTGATACTAGGCTATAACAGTCTTCTCCTGTTACATCTAGCCATAGATTATTGCACGAGTAAGAGTAATAAAGCCCAACCGTAGCGCAATTATTCATATAAGCTTTAATGTTAGAATGCTCTACCTTTTGCCATAGCCCTATGGTTGGCCCATTGGTTTTGTTCTTACAGACTATATCCAAATTAGCGTGATGCGTATTGAAGATAAGCACCGACTCAAGCGTTCCATCATGACCATCTACTTCTATGCTTCCTTTGATATTTTTACAAATAAAGTCTGAGGTATCGGCATCTTTAACGCCAAGAAATACGCCCCATCCGTTACCATTGGTTACGTTATAAACTCTTACATTTAACTCTACATCATTGAAGTTATAGAGCTTCAGTCCTGTGCCACGATAAGTATTGTTAACGTCGATCGTAGCGGTTAACTTAAAGTCTGTTATTGGTTCATCTTCATCATTGTGAATGACATCACCAAATTTTAAACAGTTCTTTAAAATGCTGTTAGGCAATACATTGAGGTGAATGTTTGATTTAGCGATGATTGGAGTAGTTGAGGTGTACTCACCTTCAACGATCACTTCATAAATGCCTTTACTTATTGCATAATCTATGGCTGCATTGATGACGGCTTTGTCATCTTCTACATTCGGATCAAATAAGCTAGTGGGGTTCGTTTTAGAAACGAGTACAGATTCTTCACCCTCACTTTTTGAGACTACCCTAGGTACTGCTGCACCTCCAATATGATATGTTCTTTTAGTACTCATTAGTTAAAATAGGATACTTGCAATACATTGGTTAAGGTAGGATCAATATTTATGAAGGTTACGTTTCTAAGGTTCTCTTCAAATATTTCTATTGTTCCAAAATGTGCTAATGGCATTCCTTTTTCAATGGTAGGATCAGTTGCATTGTCTTGGATATAGCGTACAAAGGGTTTTAATAGACCGTTGTCATAGGTAAGTAGGCTTGCGTTTTGATCTACTTCTAGGCTTATGACAGCTGCTTTTGCGCCACTAGGAATGTTTTTTAAGCCTGTGGCTTTATTTCCCGTTAGTTCTAGTGTTTCAAAACCAATAGACGTACCGCCGTAAGCAATGAAGTTTAAAGCCTCATCGCCTACAGTATTATTTCCTTCGCTTTTTCTTTTTAAACAACTCCCTAACATGATGCTACGCTATTGAATGTGTATGCTTTGTTTTTTTATTTCTTTTCTTCCAAACTAGACCCGCGATGCTTATACAGGTAGCGAAGAACACAATTCTCTTTTTTAATAGTCTTGTCCTTGCTCTATAGTCTATGAGAGTGTAGGTAAATGAATTACCATATAGCTCTTTATGTTTTTCGCAAAGCGGCTTAAAGACATCTATATATTCATCATAGCTTTGAAACACTTGACATCCCGCGCTCCATTCTCCTACCTCTTCTCTTACTACCCCTCTGGTGTATGCAGCAGGGTGTATATTGATATAAAACATACCTGTTTGCTCTATACCATTGTAAAAGTCTAGTCTATTGTCTCGGTCATACTGACGCAAGACGCTAACGTCTTTTACTTGCCTTAATGCCCATACTTTACTTCTATGTAGCCCTATGGCATAAGCTCCAATGTATTGCCCCGCTTTGAGTAAAGCCGTTCCATTGACATTAAGCTTTTCATAGTTTTCAAGCCAGTAGGTACCGGGATCTGTAGTGATATTGAAAGTATAATGTTCCCATTTTTCAGTGTCATTTTTAAAGATGACGTGCAAGGTATCATCGAAGCGATTCGCCTTTGTTTTTGACGAACGATAAGCGATAAGATTGAGTTGATAAGGAAGGTCATACACCTTATACCCCAAGCTTTTCGTATGCTTCAATACCTCTAATGTCCGTATGGGGTTTGTTACCTTCATTTATGACTGAACCCTTATATTAAACTTTTGTAATGGCCGTCTATGAAACCTATTTGATGGATCACCTATCCATTTTGCATTGCCATGTAAAAAAGGATTGCTTGATGTTTTTTTGTCTTTCATTGATAAAATGAATTCCATTGCTTTTTCTTTGCTTAAGGGCAAAGAAAAGCCTAGCATTTCAATCGCTTTTTTTGTTCCATCCCCAAGATTCCCGTCTAGTTTACCCGTTTTGGTCAATGAGCTTGAAGCAATGATTTTATGCGTTACAGGTGAATTGAGTAAGGCTTGCTGCAATAGCTTTACTTCTTTTCCTTTTGAGCCTAGATTAAGTGGAAAGACTTCGTTTGTTGTCTCTTGATGAGTCTGTTCTATCATTTGGACAACATTGTTTTCAAGCATGGGTGTTTCTAGGCTATCCCCTTCTTGATACATGGCTTTTGACAAGCCTATTTTTTGCAAAAGTCCATTGAACTTTTTTTTCTTGTACAAATGGTATGCAAGTAGACCTGTACCAATAAGTGTTGTGCCTATAAAGATATTTTTCATAGTGTTTGTGGCTTTTGGTTAAATAGTTTTATATGCAGGTTGATGATGTTTTGAGGGAATCTATTTGAATACCTCCCTTTAGCTTGCAAGATATCATCAAGGCTTTCATTATAGATACTTTGATAGGCTTGGACTGTGGCCCAGTAATAATCTTGGCTCGGAATCTTAGCGATTAATTCTGTTACCTCCCAGCCTATTGACGCTCTTAAAAGCCTTGCCATATCCTGTGGCGATACATTAGGTATCTGATTTGGATAGGAAGAATTACTTTTATAACGCTTGCTCTCTATGATTGCTGTAGCCGCTTTTCTTTCTTCTGTATCAAGTTTAAATCTGAAATCATCTATCATGTTTTTACCTGTCAAAACGCGATAGCTTTTGGCAACATTATCAACATCTGATTTATAAGGGATGTCTGCTAAAACATTATAAAGCCGTAGTTCATCATCCCCTTTAAACTCCCACCAATCCGTAAACGTTTCTTTGATTTGATTAGCCATGAAGTCATAATTTATTTTCGTTGTTGGTGTTTTGTTTGGAGAAAACACC